>JBDROD010000272.1:0-4824 GCA_043810415.1 Candidatus Zixiibacteriota bacterium
TCCTCAGGATGACATAAAGGTAAACAAAGATCATCGTCACCATCTTTGGAAATGGATGGAGATCGCTTGTCGCCCCGTGGGCCGATTTGTTCGGTCCATGAGTGGAAATACGGCCGACTTGTTCGGCAAACCAACCAGGGAATGGCTTTGCCACGAACCTGAGAACCCGAAAGGAGAAAATATATGCGAAGATAAGCATCCTCCCGTGCCAGAAAGCGTAGATCACGGATTTTTTCTCTTTCCTCAGTTTATCGAGGTTTTCCAAACCCGCCCACTCGGTTCTCAGAGTCATTCCCATTAGGTAGATCAGGATAGGACCTATCCAGGATGCCAGAAATAAAAACAGCTTGTCTCTTTTTTGTCTTAACAACTTTTTCATCCAAGAGAACTAAATACCTTTACCCTAGTCTTTATTCCCTTTCTCTGAAAAGGAAAGGGAAAGCTTCGTCTATGTTTTTATGTGCCGAAGATTCGATTTTCTCCCAGGTTCAACATTCCCATCACGATTTGTGCCGCTTTTTTGGATGCCCCCTCTTCTCCCAATTTCCCTTTCACCTTCTCTATCTCATTTTGTATGGTTTTATATCTTTTCTGATCGTTCAGAATATCGTACATCTCGTCGGCTATCTTCAGAGGAACGGCCTTCTTCTGAATGAACTCCGGTACGATCTTCTTGCCTGCCACCACATTGGCTAATGCGATATGGGGGATGTTGATCAGACTCTTTGCCACCAGATAAGTCCAGAAACTGGTCTGGTACAGGACCAGAAACGGAGTCCCCAGAATGGCGCATTCCAGCGTGGCAGAGCCGGAGGTGATCAGAAGCAGTTCGGAATGCTTCATCACGTCGTAGGTCAAATACTCTGCTATGGTAACGGGCAAATTCAGCGAGTTCATCAAGCTTTCCACCTTTTCTTTCTTAATGGTGGGAGCCAGCCCCAAAAGCAGCCTTAGGTTTTTGATTCTCGGGTTCAAAATCCGGCAGGACTCAAGCATAATGGGGAGTATTTTTTCCACCTCCTGCCATCGGGAACCGGGGAGAAGCCCGACCACCACGTCGTTTTTTCTCAAGTCGAATTTCTTCTGAAAGTCTTCCAATGACAAGACAGGTCTGGTCACCTCCAGCAGGGGATGACCTACGAATTCGCAAGGTATATTGAACTTATCGTAAATCGGTTTCTCGAAAGGGAATACAACTATCATCCGGTCGATCAAATTTTGCATCTTTTTGACCCGGTTTCCGCCCCAGGCCCAAACTTGGGGACTGATATAGTATGCTACCGGAATGCCCAGGCTCTTGACCTTCCGGGCGAATCTTAAATTGAAGCCGGGATAGTCGATCAGGATGGCGAGATATGGTTTTCTGGTTTCAGCAGCGGTAATCATAGTTCTCATCACCCGCCGGATGAAACTTAAATTTTTCATCACTTCCCAAAATCCCATAATGGAAAGCTGATCGATATGAAAAATGAGCTCGACCCCCTCCTCTCTCATCTTATCCCCGCCCATGCCAAAGGCCTCCAGATTTGGATTTATCCTTTTCAGCTCTCTGACCAAGCCGGATCCATGCAGGTCACCGGATGCTTCGCCGGCGATGACCACTATTTTTTTCTTCTCATTCATCGTAAAAGTAAAAAGCTTTGCCACCTTAAACGGCATGTACAAATTCGGGTAAGCAAGTCGGAGTGCACCAGCTGGCTGGTGCGGATTTCAAGTATTTTTTCTTTCCACCCATCGAAAAAGTGAAAAAAGTTTGCTGCCTTACACCGGAATGTATATCTTTTGGTAAGCAAACCCGAGTACATCAGCTGGCTGGTGCGAATATCTAAAGCAGACTTCTTTTCCTATGTTCTTCTGCTTTCTCCCTGATTTCCAGCGCCACCTCCAAAGCTCTCTTACCGTCTTCTCCTGTGACCACCGGAGGGGTCTTGGTCTTAACCGAGTTAATGAACGATTTTATCTCCGCGGTGAGCATGTCCCGATCCTCTACCTCCGGTCGCTCATAGATTACCGTCTTTCCCACCTTTTCCACCGGGATGTTTCCCACCACGGTTTTCTTTTCCTTCTCCTCCTCGGATAACCGCTCCACCTCCACCAGCCGGTACACCTCCACCGTTTTGGTGAAAAAATCCAGGGAGATATAGGAGTCCTTTTGAAAAAGTCTCATCTTGCGCAGTGCCCGGGCGGAGATCCGGCTGGCGGTGACGTTAGCCACACAGCCGTTTTCGAAAGCGAGCCGGGCATTACAGATATCCTCGCTTTCCGCTATCACCCCAACGCCCACCGCCTCTATCTGTTTAAGCGGGCTTTTTACTAAGTTCAATATCAGGTCCAGATCGTGGATCATCAGGTCCAGGATCACCGCCACGTCGGTTCCCCGGGGGTTGAATTGCGCCAGCCGGTGGGATTCGATGAACCTCGGCTCCGGTCGATACTTTTCCAGGGTTTTAAAGACCGGATTGAATCTCTCGATATGTCCCACCTGAAGGATCAGATTCCTCCTTCGAGCCAGATTAACGATTTCCTCTGCCTGCGGCACCGTCTCGGTTATCGGCTTTTCGATCAGAAGATTCTTGCCCCTTTCCAATATCATAAGTGCCAGAGGATAATGAACCGTAGTCGGAACCACCAGGTTGATGGCATCGGTCCCGGTTAAAAGGTCCTCCAGTTTTTCGAAAAATCTGGTATTATATTTCCCTGCCGCTCTTTGGGCTTTTTCCTGATCGATGTCCACCACCCCTACCAGCTCTGCTTCCGGAAGTTGAGAAATGATACGAGCGTGATGATCGCCCAGATGCCCCACTCCCACCACACCGATTTTCACTTTTTCCATTCCCTCCTCCGATGGATTCTAAGTACCTCTTTTTTGCTCCGGTAAACAATCTGAATAGGCTGATTGATTGTTTACCCGGGAGTTGTTCAACCGAGAATATAACCAAGCGGATAAAGTTAGTCAATAAAAGAAAAAAAGTCACAACACGGAAAAGGAAAACAAATGGCTCATAGCAGGGATGATGTTTTGTGAAAATCAAAGGCACCGGGGGCAGGAATTATCCCCCGCAGAGATTATTTTTTAGCAGTGGGTTGAAAAATATGTTGCAGTAAAGGAGTGATGATTATTTAAAAAGTCAATGCCTACCTTGACAAAGTGGCATATTTGGTTAAATTGGAAAGGTATGGGTAACTGGAAGCGGATCTTCACAAAACTAATTTTAATGATTCCCAAGGAGGTTGGATTCTTATGTCTAAGAGATGGAGTTTGGTTCTGACTGTGTTTTTCGTTTTCCTATTCTTCCCCTGGTCTTCCGCAGAACAGAAGAAAGCGGTCGACTCGTTCAAGGAGATAGAAAACAGTGTGACGGAGTATACTCTTTCCAACGGGCTTAAATTCATAATCCTGGAAAGACACGAGGCACCGGTGGTCTCCTTCTGCACCTATGCCAATGTAGGATCGAACAATGAGGTGACCGGCATCACCGGGATATCTCATATGTTCGAGCACATGGCATTCAAGGGAACCTCAACCATCGGAACCAAAGATTACGGCAGTGAACAAAAAGCCATGGCCAAAGAGGACAGTTTATTTGATGAGATACTGAAGGAGAGAGACAAGGGGGAAAGAGTGGATCAGGAAAGGCTGAAAAACTTGGGAGAGGAGTTTGCCAAAGCTCAGGATGAAGCCAGAGGATATGTGATCAGCAACCAGCTGGGCTCCATTGTGGAAGAGGAGGGGGGAGTGGGATTAAACGCCTTCACTTCCAATGACCAAACCTGTTATATCTATAGTTTCCCTTCCAACAAGCTGGAGCTCTGGATGTCTTTGGAATCGGATCGGTTCGTTCATCCGGTGCTGCGGGAATTCTATAAGGAAAAGGACGTGGTGATGGAGGAGCGAAGGTTAGGGGTGGAAAGCAATCCCTTCGGAAAGCTATTTGAGGAGTTCATGGCGGCAGCTTACAAGGCCCACCCCTATCATCATGAGGTGGTAGGGCACATGTCGGATCTTGAGTCCATGAGCCGACAACAGGCAGAGGAGTATCTGAAGAAGTATTATGTCCCCAACAACCTTACCATAGGCATCGTTGGTGACGTGAACCCTCAGGAGGTAATCACTCTGGCGGAGAAATATTTCGGAACCATTCCAAAAGGAGAATATCCTCCACCGGTGCGAACCAAAGAACCGGAGCAGTTGGGGGAAAAAAGAGTGGAGGTGGAGGACAAATCCCAGCCGATTTTGGTCGTCGGATACCACCGGCCCAATGTCAACGACCCGGACGACCCAGCCTTCAACGCCATCGCCGACTATCTGGGCGGAGGTAGGACTTCACAGCTTTATAAAATCCTGGTCAAGGAGAAAAAGATTGCGGTGGCGGTGGGAGTGATACCAACTTTACCCGGGGAGAAATATCCCAGCCTGATTGCTATTTATGCAGTACCGGCAAAGGATCACACCAATAGAGAATGTGAGGATATGATTTACCAGGAGATAGAGAAGATTAAAACGGATACCGTTTCCACGTCGGATTTAGCTGCCATCAAAACCCGGGCTAAGGTGAATTTCTTGAAGCAGTTGAAATCAAACCTGGGAATGGCGATTCAGCTAACCAGCTATCAGGCCATCTCGGGCGATTGGAGAAATCTGTTTGATCAGCTCGACCTGATTAATGAAGTTACCGCTTCCGATATTGAGCGGGTGGCAAACCAATATCTGAAAAAATCAAACCGGACGGTAGCAGAACTGGTGACTGTAAAGTAAGTGCAAGATTAAGGATAGTGAATGACGGATAATAATTAAGCACAATGGAACAATAATCTATGAATGAT
>JBDROD010000273.1:0-2159 GCA_043810415.1 Candidatus Zixiibacteriota bacterium
TATTTGGCATGTGAATTGCAAAATATTTTAAACGCCAATTTTTTCAATCAGATAATGGATGATACGCCATATGGATTCTAAACAATATTGGGTCCAATGGGGCATTCCATCGCTCTATCTTATCCCGTGAAGGATGAGAGCAGGCCTGGGTGAACCTGATATCTATTGCAGTACTGGTAAGGGACAACAAAACAGATATTAAGGAATCCAGGTTATATAGAAATTAAGACATAAAAATATGGAAATATTTCCATATTTTTATATATTATTAATACATAGGGAATGATGGTAAAGGGGGCAGAACCTAAGAACCCTCCCAGAACGCTTATCTGTATACGCATTTGTTGTGCACACTCAAGCCGATATGGCAGCCTTAAGCGAACCGGAACGTCAGGCAGGTCCCCATAAAGAAGCCCTGCCAATAGGGCGGGGCTTTCTAACGGGGTGACGTTATGGAAAAACAGGATGTTCGTATACTGATTGTTGATGATGATAAGGATATCTGTCTGATGCTTTCCAATCTCATGAAAAAGGAGGGTTTCAGTCCTATCACGATAAATGATGGGGAACCGGCATTGAAGGCAGTCCGCTCAAGGTCACCGGATGTGTTGCTTCTTGATTTGAGAATGCCCGGTATGGATGGAACGGAGGTGCTTAGTAGAGTAAAAGAGATGGCCCCCGATCTCCCCGTTATTATAATTACTGCCTATGGGGAAATCCGGGGCGCCGTAGAGGCCATAAAATCAGGCGCCCATGATTACCTTTCCAAACCTTTTGATAATAATGAGGTGGTCAGAGTGGTGTACAGGGCCTTGTCCGAAGGCGAGCTTAAACGGAAGCTCAAAAACCTCACCAGTCATCTCACCAAAAACGGCCATCTCAGAGAACTGATGGGGCCAAGCGATGCCGTCAGCCAACTCATTTCAATGGTGAATCGGGTAGCCCAGTCGGATTTTACTGTGGTTATACAGGGCGAGACAGGGTCCGGTAAGGAATTGGTCGCCCAGGCAATCCACAAAGCCAGTTCTCGTTCAAAGGGTCCTTTTGTCCCGGTGGATTGTGGTGCGATACCGGAGACCCTGCTGGAAAGTGAACTTTTTGGCCATGAGAAAGGCGCCTTTACGGGCGCATTTCGACAAAAGTCAGGGAAAATTGCACAAGCCAGCAAAGGTTCACTATTCCTGGATGAGATAACTAACCTGCCTTTAGCCTCTCAGGCCAAACTCTTACGGGTTCTTCAAGAGAAGAATGTTTACCCTGTAGGTGCTTCCAAGCCCGTGAAAGTTGATATCCGTCTCCTCACCGCCACCAATCAGGATCTTTTCAGATTGACCGAATCAGGAGGTTTCCGCAACGACCTCTTTTTCAGGTTGAGCGAGTTCACTATAAAAGTCCCCCCTCTTCGCGAACGCAGAGAAGACATTCTCTATCTTGCCAAGCGTTTTCTGGATATCACAAATGCAGAACTGAATAAGAATGTGAAGGGGTTTTCGGAATCTGCACTCAAAGCCCTTCTCTCTTTTGACTGGCCCGGGAATGTCCGGGAATTACGCTCTACCATCCGCCGGGCCGTGCTTCTGGCCGATGATGTAATCGCTGAAAATCATTTTGATATCAATAACGAAAAATTTGAACAATATTCTGTAATCCCACCTGATATTTATGGAATCTCATCAGAGAACCTCTCTTTGAAGAATATTGTACGCCGGGCGACCATTGCGGTAGAAAGAGAAGTTCTCACGAAGGCCTTAAAACAAACCGGTGGAAACAAGGCAAAGGCCGCTCGCTTGCTCAAAATAGATTACAAAACGATTCATACGAAGGTTAAGCAATTAGGAATTAATACCAGGTAGATACCCAAAGGCCATGCCCGTGGTCCTCTGCCTGTTTTTGATGGTAAACAAGCATCGAGCACCTCTGAAAGGCGACAAATTCTATGATAAGATCAATTCCACCGGTTACCATGCGGGATGTCGTTCGATCACAGAGCAAGCTTTCGCCTGAAACCACTGGCGGGAGAAGGTTCTTGAAAAAGCCCCGAAACTGGCGATTCCAGACAAAGCCTTTATTCAAGAAGATAAGAGGGCCGCTTGTCGATGTCTTTCATGAAGCTGAAGAGGTACTCATTGTGATTGACCTGGGAGGATTCAGACGGGGTG
>JBDROD010000274.1:0-4990 GCA_043810415.1 Candidatus Zixiibacteriota bacterium
TGAAGGTTAAACTTTCCAAAAGCAAGATAAATGTAAGCGCCATCCCGTAACTTCGGGTTGGGCGGATTTCGCGTAGCCGAGGCGTTTGAGATTCAACTTTCGAGATTTCGAGCTTGATTTTTGAAACCATATATAGTATAAAGCAGTAGTAATAGACCGTCATTTTGAAGAGAAGGAGTCATAACTGAAGGGTTTGTATTTGAACACAAATGGTAAAAAATTAAGTTGATTTAAAATCAATGAATAACATCCCAAGGGATAAGTCAAAGTCGCATTCCAAAACTGAAAGGAACGTAAAGAAAGGAGTATTTTATGGTGAGGTTAATCGATAAGAGCACGGGTAAATTCCTGGGGAGAATCAGCGAGGAAGACCTGCAGTTCCTGGTGGATAATCTGGAAGAGGAAGATCTCTCGGATACCGATTATTACATCAACCGGCAGACCCTCGATCTTTTGAAGGAAAAGGGGATGAGCGACGATTTAGCGGCACTGCTTGAGGGTGCCATGGGTGAAGGGGACGAGATAGAGATTGGGTATGAAAAAGGCTAAAGACAAGAGTAATGGTCAAAACGAGGAGGGCTTATGAAATCAGTACTTTTGATTGCAGATGTCATACTATCGCTGGCATTTTGGTATCAGGCATCTGTTGGGATAGAGGTTAAGGGCGGTATAATGGAGGATGTGGTGGTTGCAGATAGTGGCATATCAGAATACACGATTCAAACTGAATTTTTGGGTGGGTGGTTACCGAAAGGTCCTAATAGCTTCGACATTGATACAAGCTGCAACATTTACATATTAGATAGATTAGGTTATAAAATTCTAAAGTATGATAAAAATGGTAATTTAGTTCATTCAATTCCAATAAGAGTGGAAGGACAGGGTCAAATAGATGCTCCAGAATTATATGATATAGCCGTTGACGATGACGGCGAGATTTATGTTCTTGGAGATTTTAGGAAAATTACAATAGAAGGGCGTGAGGTAAGGCGCAGGGGGCTTATGAGATTCTCGAGAGATGGGAAATTCCTATCACAAATTCCAAGTAAAGAGAATGAAGGTAAGGGTTACTTCAAATATGGCATGAGTGAATTTATTGTCACAGACAAGCATGGGAATATTATAAATTTTGGTCTTTCTTTTCAGGAACCAATCGATATCTATACCTCTGAAGGGGAGCATCAAGCTACCATTAACTATGATCATGAATATAGAGATATTGGTATATCTCAAAAGGCAGCTGGTGATGATATTTATTTCAGATCAACTAAGTATCTGATGCGAACAAGTCCAGAGGATTTTCTCAAGACAGGCAAACCTGAAACGGTAGTTGTCTTACCCGACAAATTGAGGTTAGTGAAATACAGAGAAAATAAGTACAGAGAAGAAGGTTTAGTCGAATATCCAGTAGTCTTAATAGGATATGACAAGAATAAATGTTTCTATTTCCACCAACCTGAATACTGGTATAACGAAAGAGGTAGGGAGGTTTGTCTCATCCATAGGATATATAAGTTTAAATTAGAGGAAAAGCAGCTATTACTAGACGGAATGATCGAAATAGAATTTCAAAAAGGCCAAGAGGAATGCTCAGACAAAGAACTCTTTGATTTTGCCAAGCAGTTCATCGTTATGGGTGATGGTACCATATACTTCCTGCATGGAACCGTTGACAAGATAAAGGTGAGTAAGATAACGATGGAAGAGAGCAAGAATGGCGAATAGTCAACGGATGAAGCGGATGGAACAGATGATATCGGCTTATCTATGAAGAACTGTACATGCTTGTTTCGCAAGGAAGGGTGAAGGGGAGGCGATACAAACCGTGCATTCAGCGATCCGCTCCGGCAATCCCACCAACGACTTAATCGCCATAAAATATCTGGAAGCCCTGCAGATGATGGCGCAGGGACAAGCCACCAAGATATTTCTCCCTTATGAAGCATCAGCCATTCTGGGAAGCCTTGCCGGTATCGGTGAAATTCTGAAAGAGAAGATTGCACCTGATAAATCCAAACAATCATAAGAACAGCGAAGAGCTTTCGCAGGAGAACAGGAAACTCTTTACCGCCATTGCCGTCAGATACGATCTTTTGAATCACCTGTTGAGCTGGAACATCGACCGGAGTTGGCGAAAGAAACTGGTGGAGTGTGCTGGAGTCAAGCCGGGTGAAAAGATATTGGATCTCTGCACCGGAACAGGAGATATAGCTATCCGATTTGCCCGTACAGACGGTGTGGGTGAAATCACCGGTATCGACTTCTCGGGGGCAATGCTTCGAATTGCCAAGAGGAAAATAGAAAAGAGAGGTTTTGACGGTAGAATCAGACTTCTGCAGGGGGATGCACTTCACCTGCCTTTTGAAAGTGGTTCATTCGAAATAGTCAGCATCGGATTCGGCTTAAGAAATCTGACCGACCGTAAAGGCGGAATCCTCGAGATGGTGCGTATACTAAATGACGGCGGTCGATTACTGATACTGGAGTTTTCACCGCCCCAAAACACGCTTTTCGGATGGGGATATAATGTCTATCTAAAAACGGTGATACCGATACTGGGAGGAATGATCTCCGGCTCGATGAAGGCTTATCGATACTTTTCCTCCTCCGTTGCCGGCTTTCTTCAGCCGGAGGAGGTGATAGAGCTTATGAGAAAAGCGGGACTAAAGAATATACAAGCTAAATCGCTGACCGGAGGAATAGCTTATATTTATAGAGGAGAAAAAGTTCGAAGTTAAAATAGAAAAATTGAAAATTGCAGAGCAAAATTAAAAATGAAAACAAGGAGCATAACTAACTGGTAGAAAGTATCGATCAGAGCGAAGTTCTAAATCGCATTATTCGAGGCGGAGTAAAACATACGATATAGAGATTCTTCTCCCGCCTTTGGCGGGATCAGAATGACACGAGAGTAGTTGTTTACTATTATAAATTTTAATTCCAGATTTTCATCTTTAAACTTTGTATTCTTAAAGGGTGAAAAAATGTCCGAAATACAAATCCGCAATATGGACGAAACCACCGAATACTTTGTCGGGACGTGCAGTCACGTGAATGAATCACCGGAGACAGATGCCTGCGGACAGAAGCGAATTACCTGGCTTCGCCAAATGCATGAAAAGGGACTACGGGTAAAGGTGGCTATCCTGGACGATAAACCGGTGGGATTTTTGTACGTTATGCCTATCGAAATATCTCCCTGGGGTCCTTTGGGCAAAGATCTTCTGGTTTTCCCATGTCTATGGGTCTTGAATCAAGCAAAAGGTAAAGGAGCCGGGTCGAGTCTTATCGTCGAAGCGGAAAAGGAAGCGCAAAAACAGGGACTGAAGGGAATCGTAACCTACGGATATTATCACGACTTCTGGTTCATGCCCGCACCCTTCTTTGAAAAATTGGGTTATAAAATAGCAGACCGGAGAGCGTGGAATGCCGGTGAGTTCTTCGGCGAAGAAGCCATTCTTTGGAAAGTCTTCGATCAATCAGCTGAGGTTCCGGGATTTCTAAAATCCAATTACCAGTTTAAGCCTATCTCGGGGAGGGTCGTGGTTGACCTTTTCTTTAGTACGTTTTGTCAAACCAGCGAAATCGAATCCCAGAGGGTTCGGGAGGTGGCGGTAGAGTTTGGGGATAAGGTGGTGCTGAATGAATATCGTGCCGACGAGCCGGAAGTTTTAAAATGCTATCAATTACCCCGAGGAATCTTCGTAAACGGTGAAGAGATCAGCTGGGGCTATGAAGCACCGAAGGAGGGCATAAGGGAAGCAATCTCTAAGGTTTTGGAACAAAGGAGCTAAGCGATGCCTGAAAAAAAGATAAAGAAATTTCAAAAGGAAAGAGAGAGACTGAACCGGATCGTGATGAAATACGGGGGGACCAATATCAAGAGATTTTACAGCATTGACTCGCAGGTATATAAAGCGGGCGCTCTTTCCGCAAAAACCAAGGAGCTTTTGGGTTTGGTGGCTTCACTGGTATTAAGGTGCGATGATTGCGTTAAATATCACATCATTCGCTGTCATGAGGAAAAAGTAAACGACCATGAGCTGGAGGAAGCGCTGGCTATAGCTTTAGTAGTGGGTGGATCGATCACCATTCCGCATTTAAGACGGGCATTCGAAGCGTGGGATGAACTGAATCAAACAAACTAGTATCATTCATATAGGTTTTGCATGTTTAAACTGTATCCGGATGTA
The DNA here is from genome assembly GCA_043810415.1 of Candidatus Zixiibacteriota bacterium. Classification (GTDB taxonomy): domain Bacteria; phylum Zixibacteria; class MSB-5A5; order MSB-5A5; family SM1-73; genus CAIVRH01. The sequence goes on from JBDROD010000274.1 coordinate 4,194, forward strand.
AAAGTAAGAAGTGCCATGAGTTATGAACCGCAACGCCGCGGGAAGTTTTGAGTCCTCACCCCCGACCGGGTATTAGTCAGAAAGGGTATTCATGTCGATGAAAATCTACGAACGCTTAAGCCGGGTATATGACCTTGACTGGGGGAATTACGCCGGGCAATATGTTAACTTGATAAGCCAGCTTTTCGATGAGCAAGGCATTAGTCGAGCAAGGATTCTGGACCTTGCATGCGGAACTGGAACGTTAGCATTAGAGCTGGTTAAGCGCAGTCACGCTGTGTTCGGCATAGACATCTCGCCTCAAATGATTGCCATAGCCAAATCGAAATGCTCTGGGTTTTCCCATGTCTCTTTCGAAGTGCAGGATATGACGCAGTTCTGTGCAGATGGCAAATTTGATCTGATAACATGCACATTCGATTCTGTAAATTATCTCCTTAACACAGATGCTGTTAAAGCGATGTTCCTTCGTGTTGCATCTGCGCTTTTTGAATCGGGGCTATTTGTCTTTGATTCCAATACGGATAGACTTTATGTCAATCGCCACCATGGAATACACCAACGGAAGCTGGGTGGAGAGACATTCATTCAGAAGCTCAACTACGACTCTGCAAAAAAGGAAGCAACCACCATATTCGAGTTTTCAGATGGAGAGGTGGAACTTCACAGGCAACGGCCTTACGATTTAACAGAACTCGGACCTATCCTTGCCGAATCAGGATTTAGTATACTCCGCAAGTATTCCGGATTCGACAAGAAATCATATGATTCTGAGTCGGAAAGGTTAATTTGCATAG
>JBDROD010000275.1:0-6141 GCA_043810415.1 Candidatus Zixiibacteriota bacterium
GATTCCAAGTTCAAAAAAACACTCTCTCTTGGGTGTTGCCTAATCTTTTTTCCCTTAACAAATGTGTATGATTTGTATTTGGTCTCTACAAAGATTTGAAGATTTCTCTTGACTGTCATAGACATGTTATTATATTATACTTGGGTTGTTTTTTTACAAGAAAAGTTTAAATCTATCTAAAAATTAATCGGAATATATCATTAGCGTTTGTCTTGTTTAAGCACGTTTCTGATTGGATAAGGAGGAGATGATGAAAAGAGCGATTCTGACTCTAATACCAGTGCTTTTGATTGGGTTGATTTTCCTTTCTGAGGTTTGCCAAGCCAGCCAGGACCCCAACGATCCCTACGGTCCGGATTCGGTTCTCTTCCGGTCCAAACAGCTGTTAGTACCCTGCCCGCCCCAGGGGGGACAGGCAGTGTTGCCGCTTTATTTCAGAAACGATACTCCCATCCTCGGAGTACAAATCCCCTTGAGCTGGAGCGGTCCTGCGGTTCTGGATTCCACCAGCTTTTTCGGAAGCCGGATAAGCTACGTGGTCAATAAGCAGGTAAACATAGACAATCTTAACAAGAAGGTTCTGGTAACCGCCCAGGTGGGGTTTCAGCAGTCCATCCCGGATGGACGGGGGATGCTGGTGAAGTTCTATTTCTCCACCACCGACACCGGAGATTTAATCATCGATACCGTAGCCAACTCCCCCCAGCCCGAGGAGCATCTTCTCTTCACCCGGGAGGATTCAGTCACTTATACCCCGCTATACCGGAGAGGTGAATTCCATTTGACCTGCGAACATGATCCCAATGATCCGGGCTTGCCCGATTCGGTCTCTTTCTCTCAAGCTCTTGCCTATTATCCCATACCCAGCGGTCCTTATGCTTACTATCCTCTCCCCAGCGGACCGGGGAAAGTTTATGCTCATCTGCAGGTAGAGAACAGCGACTCGGTGGGGATTATGATCATTCCCCTGCTCTGGGCCGGACCGGTGGGTTTCGATTCGATTACTTTTCAAGAGACAATATTCGGAGACTCGGTAAGAATAGTGAACGTGGACACGCTGAACCACAAGGCTTTGATCACTCTGATCCCGGTCAACGATCCTCCTGTTCCTCCCAGTGAAGGTCTTTTCGCTACCCTATGTTTCACTTTGACCGATCTTACCGGTTTGTTGGCGATTGATTCCACCTTCACTGCACCGATGAGCCATATACTATTCACCACTACAGAACCCCAGGGTTATTGTCCCCAGTATATACCCGGGGAATTCCCGGTCTTAAAATATTGGCCCGGAGACATCACTTTCGACGGTGAGCTGGTCGACGTAGCCGATATCGTCTACCTGTTGAATTTTATTTATAAAAACGGACCATATCCCTCTCATCCCGTCTCTGCAGACGTCAACGGTCCGGATAGGCTGATAGATATCGAGGATGTGGTATATCTGATAAACTATCTTTATAGACATGGTTCGAACCCGCTTCCGGGTGATCCCTGGTAAGAGATATTAGCGTATCCGTTTGCCCATTTGGGGTAAAATGGGGTAATTGTTCGTTTCTATTTACATTCCGGATAAAACCATTTCAATAACACCGGATTATCATAATGATCTAAGTTAAAAGGCGAATTAGTTAAGTACCCTGAAAGTTCTATTATGGGCGGTTTGTTTTAGTATCGAGCAAATAAGGACGGAAGGAAGAAATCTCAACTTCTATTTCGTGTTTTGATATTGAAAGTGATGGAATAACCATCACGCGAGATTTGTGATAAAAACAAGAAAGCGGAATGAATGTAGAGAAGATAACCACTCTTAAATGAGGAGTCAAATCATGAAAAGAACTGCTCTTCTACTCTTAGTGGCTATAGCCATGATCTTTGGGTTGTTTTCCTTTTCCTGGGGTCAATGTCCGGAGGACCCCAACGATCAGGGAGAGTGTGACACCCTTAATGTCACCTGTTGGGAATGCAACCAACCGGATACCGGATCATTCTACTTCATTCGTTTCCCTCTGTGGGTTACTCACGACGTTACTGATCCGCTGGTAGATTCCATAGCGGCTTTCGTCATCCCTTTATGTTATACTCGCACCAACCCATCCAGTTTCTGCAGCCTGAGCTCATACTGGAACAGGATTCTGTGGACTAGCAGCAATCTGCCCCGCAGCATCTTCCGTCATTTAGTGGTCTCCCCCACCGATACCACTCATAACTGGATGATGGATCTATTCGATGCCGGTAACGGAGAAGAGTGGAACGCCGTTATTTTGGATTTGGATGGAGTCTCTCACTTCTGGTTAACAATGATTCCCACCGGTACGGAGGATCAAAGGTTTGGACCGGGGAGCAACGTTCTTCTGGCTACCATGACCTTTAAGGTGCAGGACACCATGCATGTCTACATGGATTCTTGTATCTGGCCTCCCAGCTCTCAATTGGTCTACAGCCGTTCCGATGGGATAACCTACACCCCCCGAACGAATCTACCCCATAGCTATTGGATTGGGCCTCCCCAGATCAGGGTGACTTCTCCCAACGGGGGGGAGGTGTGGATAGTGGGAACCACCCAAGATATCACCTGGCTCTCCGATAATTTTGCGGGACCTGATGTGAAGATCGAATATTCCACCGATAACGGTTCCTCCTGGCTGCCGGTGATTAACGGCACCCCGAATACCGGCTCATATCCCTGGCTTATACCGTCTACATTATCTCCTAACTGCCTGGTTAAGGTATCAGATGCATCAGATGGGGATCCCTTTGATGTAAGCGACGGAACCTTTTCCATAATACAAAACCCCTACTTCACCATCGAGGCTTATCCCGATACCCAATGGGTTAAGCAGGGGGAAACCACGGCATATGAGGTGATTCTGACTTCTTTTTATGGATTCAACTCCCCCTGTACTCTGACGGTAACCGGAATTCCACCCCAGGCTTCCTTTGCCTTTGATCCGCCGGTCGTCGTACCTACCGACAGCTCTAAACTGACTATCCTAATAGACTCCCTCACCCCTTTGGGTACTTATCCGATGACCATAATCGGGACAGAGAATGCCAAAATTGTAAGTGACAGCGTCCAGGTGCTCCTTTATGTTCTCTCATCTTTGAATCGCAAACCCAGCATCTCCGTCCCCACAACCATTACCACTTACGGTGGCTTACAGGTGGCTTTCCCGGTGATCGCCACCGATCCGGACTCGGTTGATACGCTGACTTTGACTAAAACCGGAGTAGGAGACATGCCCTGCTATCCTCGGGTCTCGCCGGTAGTTTGTTATTTCCAGTGGATCACCGAACCTGGTGATACCTTGAACTCTCCTTATCCGGTTGAATTCACGGTAGATGACGGACGTGACAGTACCGATACCAAAACCGTGCAGATAATCGTTAAGCCCTATAGCGTTCACCCCTCCAAGATGTTGGGTGACGTTACGGGAGATTCTCTGGTGGACGTGGCGGATATAGTCTTCTTATTGAATTATCTGTTCCTGGGAGGACCACCGCCTAATCCCCCGGCGGCTGGAGACATTAACGGCGATTGCTTCATTGGGATATCCGACATAGTCTGGTTAATGAATTATCTCTATCGGCACGGACCCCCTCCGCAGCTCCGTTGCCTACCCGGCGACTTCAACTTTGACGGATTCGTAAATATGCTGGATCCTCCATATTTCATAGATTATATGGCTTACGGCGGGCCTCCGCCTGTATCCATGAAATCCACGGACGTCAATGCCGATTGTTTCATCAACCCGGTGGACCTGGTGTATGAGATCAAATACCTTCTGAGGGGAGGAGATGCCCCTCAACCCGGGTGCGTTGAGCCGAAGCTGGGCGCCCCTATGGCAGAACCTCCGGGTGCAGTGGTGGTGAGCTTCTCTAAAGCCAAGTATGAATCTATCTCCCGTACCAATCAGCTGCCGGTAAATGCCAGCTTCGATAAGGAGGTGGCAGGGGTGGAGCTGGAGATCACCTTCGATACCGAAGCGGTTTCGCTCCTTCCGCCTACCCTCGCTCCCCGAACGCAGGGCTTGGGATTGTACTATAATCTCCAGCGGGGTAAGCTGGCGGTGGGTATTTTGGACATAAATGGGGTGAATACTATCCAGCCGGGCGACGGCCCCATCCTTAACTTAAACTATGTACCCCAAAACCCTAAGCTTATCAACACCAAGAGCATCCAGATCGGAAAAGCCACCTTCGTGGACGTTAGAGCACAAGAATTGTTGGAAAGTGTGGTCAAATAGAAGCAGATAATTAGAATTCGAAGAAGATTGGTTTTAAAAGAAACTTAGTGCAGAGTGGTTGATTCAACATACCGCTCTGCGCTAAGTTTTTTTATTTTGGAAACCGGCTAGGAAATTATATAGTTGATTTTCATAAAAGGAAAATCTAAATTGGGTATATGCGGGTTATCATTACCGGTGCCACAGGTTTTATCGGAAAAGCGTTGGTTGCGGAGTTGACCAAGGGCAATTACGAAATAGTGGCTCTCACCCGTAATCCAAAACACAAGTCAACCCTAAACAAAATCTCTTATATTCAATGGGATGCCAAGAATTCAAATAGTTGGACTGACTATGTGGACGGAGCTTATGCCATCGTCAACTTGGCCGGAGAGAATATCTCCGCAGGACGGTGGACTCAGAAAAGAAAGCAGGCGATTCTCCAAAGCAGGCTCAATGCCGGCAAGGCGATCGTAGAGGCAGTAAAACAAGTGAACAGAAAACCCAAAGTGATTGTTCAAGCTTCCGCCATAGGCTATTACGGCTCCCGAGGGGATGAAGCACTCGACGAGTCGTCTTCACCTGGAACCGGATACCTACCGGAAGTGGCTCAAAAGTGGGAGCTCTCCACCCAAGAGGTCGAGTCGCTGGGAGTCCGGCATGTGATCATCCGGACCGGAATCGTTCTGGGAAAAGACGGCGGGGCACTTCCCCGGTTAATCCAACCGTTCCGTTTCTTCGTGGGTGGTCCGCTGGGAAGCGGAAAGCAGTGGTTCTCCTGGATTCATCTGAAGGACGAGATAAGAGCTATCCACTTTCTGATGGAAAACGAAAACTTAAACGGCGCGTTCAATCTGACTGCACCTTCTCCCCTGGCGATGAAAGATTTCTGTAAAATCTTGGGCCAGGTTATGCACCGGCCCTGTTGGCTCAAGGTGCCTGGTTTCATGCTGCGTCTGATCATGGGTGAGATGGCCGAAGCGCTCCTCTTAACCGGGCAAAGGGTGCAGCCGAAAAGATTGCTTGAAGCCGGTTACCAGTTTTTGTATCCTGAAGCTGAACCCGCATTACAACAGATTTTAAACATGGCATAACTGAATATCCAAAAACAAAAATGTTGGATTAATCGGAAATACTAATTATATTCTTCGATGCTATGGCATTAATAATGCTGGTATGGATAAACTTCGAAATTCATTAACATGTAATATTTGAAAAACGTGATTTGAAGAAACCCAACCCCAATCTAACTAAGGAGGTTTAAATGCTTGTCAAGTTAAGCAACGGGAAAGTGATCCCCATGGAGATGCACAAGGTGAGAATCGTCCAGAAAACCTACCTGGTGCCCAGCGATCAAAGATTAAAAGCGATCGAGGAAGGCGGCTACAATACCTTCTCTCTTCGGACCAGAGACATTTTTATGGATTCGCTGACCGACAGCGGCACCAATGCCATGAGCGATAACCAGCTGGCTGCCATGATGGTCTCCGACGATGCCTATGCCGGTTCGGAGAGCTTCTATAAATTAGAATCTTCCATCCAGGACGTTTTGAGATTCAAGTACGTGCTCCCGGTACATCAGGGAAGGGCCGCCGAGCATCTTTTGGCCAAGGTCTTTGTCAAGCCGGGTGATGTCATCCCCATGAACTATCACTTCACCACCACCAAAGCGCATTTTGAGCTGGCGGGCGGAACGGTTCTGGAGATTTACCGGGATTTGGCTTTACAGACCGAAAGCTCCGAGCCTTTCAAGGGAAATATGGACTTGCAAAAGTTCAGAGACGTCATTAAAAAGTATGGTGCCAACAAGATATCCTTCGTCCGCATGGAGGCAACCGCCAACCTGCTGGGTGGACAGCCTTTCTCCATGGAGAATCTAAAAGAGGTGAAAAAGATCGCATCGGAGAACGGAATCTTC
>JBDROD010000276.1:0-4349 GCA_043810415.1 Candidatus Zixiibacteriota bacterium
TACCAGCATGGCGATCCCCATGGAAAGCATCTGGCCGGTAAGGCGCATGGTGCCCAGTGTAGCGGAGGCGACGCCGTAAAATCGTTTCTCTACCGAGCTCATCACCGCATTGGTATTGGGAGAGGAAAATAAAGCAAAGCCAAAGCCAAGCAGAACCAAGCTGAATATTATGAATGCTAAATCTGTGGTTGAGTTTAAGAAAGTGAAAAGCAAAAGCCCGACAACTGTTAATGCCATACCCGCTGAGGCTACTATTCTCGGCTCGATTTTGTCCGAAAGCCTGCCGGCAAGAGGTGAAAAGATAGCCATCACCACCGGCTGGGATACTAAAATCAGACCCGCATCTTGAGGAGAAAGCCCTTTGGTATACTGCAGGTAAAGGCTTAAAAGAAAACCGATGGCAGAGGTGGCGCTGTAGTTAATCAATGCCGCCAAGTTGGAGAAAGCAAAAACCCTATTATTTCTAAATAGGCTTATGTTCAAAACGGGATATTTAACTTTTGTTTCCCACCTGACAAATGAAATCATACATAGAATTCCCAGAAGAACCATCCAGGCACCCGTGAGTGCAGGGAGTAAGGAAAAACCGTACATCACCGATACAATGGTAATGCTTAACATAACAGAGCCGAGAAAATCGAACTTCTCTCCTATGGCTCCAGCCCATTCCCCCTTCAATTTCCACAGAACTAAACCTACAACTATCGCCGCCAGAAAACAATTCGACCAAAAAATACTTCTCCAACCCAGATGCTGGGTTAAGAATCCACCGACGAACGGTCCAAGTGACAATCCCGTATAGACTGCAGCCACGTTGAATCCCAAAGCTCTGCCCCTCTCGCCCACCGGGAATACATTGGTCAAAATAGCTATGGCAGTGCCAAACATCATCGCCCCACCGATTCCCTGTAAAATTCGAAAAGTGATAAGCCATAGGGCAGAAGGAGCAATTGCCGAAAGGAGAGACGAAATGGCATAAACCAATATGCCGTATGTGAAAATCTTCTTTCTTCCATATATGTCTGCTATCCTTCCGAAGGGGACTAAAAACATCGCCGCAGATAAGAGATATGAAGTAGCGACCCAGCTCAGCAATACCGCGTTCGTGGCAAATTCCTTTCCGATGGAGGGGAGCGCGATGTTGACAGAAGATGCCATGAAGGGGGTGAGAAATGAGGTAAGCGTGGCAACGATTAAGGCGGCACGTTTGGTGGTGGTATCATCCAGGTTCATGCCGTCAAAAATAATCAAATTTGTTTATGGGAAAAGAGAATTCTTTGGAGAAAAGGGTTCAAGGAGTCGAGGATTTAAGGATTCAAGGGAGTAAGAATAGGTTTTCGTAAGTTTAGTAGCCAGCTTACCAGGGCTTGTTGAAAAATATAAATTTGGAGCGGGATGAATTCCCGCTCCTATGAGTTTTTGCGATTTTTTGAAATATAACATATTTGAATCCCAATTATTTAAGTTTTGGGATAAAAAAGATTCAAGGGAGAAAGAATAGGTTTTCGTAGACGAGGCTCCCAGCCTATGGAGTCGCTGCATTATATGCCACGTGTTTTTGGATGATCTTTTTGAAAAGAAGCAAGGATACGACCACGCATAGAACGCTCCCGATTCTGACGGTCCAGATGGCGCCCAAACCCTGAGCCAATGACCCGGCCAAAAAGCTGCCGATGGGCATGGTTCCCATGAACATCATGGTATAAAAGCTCAACACCCTTCCCCTCAGCTCATCCGGGATGATCTCCTGCAATAGGGTATTGCAGGTGGCGATGATGGAGATCATCCCCCAGCCGGTGCCGATCAGGAACAGAAGGGAGAAGAAAAGATTTTTAGAAAAGGAGAAGAGCATCAGGCAGGAAAAGAAGACCACGATCCCTGCCTGCATGTATTTCAGTTTATCCTCCGCTTCCCTCGATGCCAGACCCAAACCGGCGGTGATCGCCCCGATCCCGATGGCGGACATCAAAAATCCCAAGCCGGAGGGACCTGCTTTGAGAATGTCGCGGGCAAAGACCGGCATCAAGATCGCATAAGAAAAGCCAAAGATGCTCATGGCGGAGACCATGAGAATCAAAGCTAAAACCCTTTTATTCCCCCGGACGTAAGAAACCCCCTGTTTGAAGCGGGTGAAGAAGGTGTGGTTGCCGGTGGAAAAGACCAGATCCTGCATCCTCATCAGCAAAAGCCCGGCGATCACTGCCAGATAGGAGATCCCGTTGATGAAAAAACAGCCCGCCTCACCCACCAGGCTTATCAAAAATCCGGCAGCGGCAGGACCGATGATCCGGGCAGCATTAAACATGAACGAGTTCAGGGCAATGGCATTCAAAAGATCGTCCTGGCCCACCATCTCCTTGACAAAGGATTGACGCGTAGGCATATCAAAGGCATTGACTACTCCCAACAACAAAGCCAAAATCATCACATGCCAGACCTGTACCAGCTTGGTATAAGTCAAAAACGCCAGAATGAAAGCCAGGATCATGGCGGCGGTCTGGGTCAAGACCAGAAGCTTCCTCTTTTTCACCCGATCAGCCAGGACTCCGGCGGGGAGGGATAGAAAAAAGACGGGGAGGGTGGCGAAGGCGCCCACCAACCCCAAATAGAAGGGGGAATTGGAGAGTCTCAAAACCAGCCAGCCCTGAGTCATGAACTGCATCCAGGTCCCGATCAACGAGACCATCTGTCCGAACCAGTAGATCCGGAAATCGCGATGCTTCAGAGAGCGGAACGTTTTCCAGAATAGACCTTGATTGGCTTCGAGAGATATTTGGGCTGAGCTTGAATTTATTTCTGACATCGGTTTTGTGCCGTTGGTGCGAAATAGCTTTTAATGATTTTACTCAAAACTGAAAGATTATACGGGGAATGATAAAGGTTGTAAAGAAGATTTTGTTGGAAGAAGGAGTTACGTGAACATAAAAACATAAATTCCAACAGGTCAGGGGATTTGGTAGAAACGTGAATTCGGTCTTGTAGGGACAACTCCCCGCCTTTGGTGGTTCGACCTTGCTCCTTTCGACTCCGCTCAAGGACGGTGAGTATCGCCGAACCGTCAGGGACAGTGAGCGAAGTCGAACTGTCACCATCCTGAGTAAATCGAAGGACGGGATTTTCAACCTGCCCTCTCCCCGAAAAGACTGTGTCTTAATTGTCTTTTGCGTTTTTAGTTATCCATATGGACGGAAGTCTATGGAATTCAAAATGTCGATTTCGCAGACTAAAGTCTGCGGCTACAAAACCAAAATTCTGGCATACCCACACGAAGGTGAAAGGGTAAAAGTCGGGCAGACAATTTAAAATCAGAGTTTAGGTTATTTTTTCTTCCCTAAAGGCATTATATATATCACGGTCTCGTCTGCAGGGAGATTCAGGGTTTTTTTAACCGCATCCTCCTTGAAACCAGCCATTACCACCGTCCCGATATTCAGGGAGACGCCCTCCAGGTAGACGTTTTGGGCGGCATGACCCGCTTCCAGATAAAACCAGTTTGGGTTTTTCGTCTTGGCAGTCAGCCCGGTTATGATCAAAGCAGCCGGAGCGTTCTTGATAGGCGCCTGACCGGCCGCTTCGAATAATTTGGCTTTCATATCCCCGCCAGCCATTTTAAGCAGCTCGTGATGGGCAGGTTGATACTGGTACAAACCCAGGGGCATGCCAATCACTTTACCCGGAAGGACATAGACATTAAGCAGGTAAGTCGCCATGGCAGAGGGGGCGGTGCGATGACCGGTCTTGGGATCGGTGATGCCTTGAGCCGCCCAGAGGATTTGCGAAACCTCGGATAAAGTCAGCGAATCCTCCTTGTATTCTCTGATAGACCTTCTCTCCAAAAGAGCTTTTTCTACCGATACCTCACCATCATACTTGGGCTCCGGCAACGGGATGGTCTCGGTTTTGGTTTCCTTCTCCTGGGCAATTGCCGTTTGGCTCCCATCTTTGGTTCCCGACTGCATGAGGAGCAATCCACCCACGAAGAAAAGCACTAATACGAGAAACAAAACGTGCTTTTTCATGCTATACCTCCTTCTGATTGTATTGAATTAGTTCATTCCGGTTTCGTTAGCAAGGTTTCGGTTACGTATCGTTCTTCGATGTTCGTTTTCGGTTATCGTCTTAATGCCGGATAATCGCTAAATACTCTTCTTTCCGGTCATTTCGGTTATGTCCAATCTCAATATTCCGACGTCTTTGTAATCCTCATCCGATTTAAGGCTTTTCTCTCTGATTATGCCGGGTTCATCTTCCAAATGCTCCAGTAAAATGTTTATAGCATGCTTTTTCTCCGCCAGATCATGCAGTTGATACATATTCCCCCAAAAGACCACGGAGCGATAGGCATGAGA
>JBDROD010000277.1:0-8294 GCA_043810415.1 Candidatus Zixiibacteriota bacterium
AATGAATTATCATCGAAAGCCAGGAAGAAATTCCTCCCCGTTACCGGAGATTCGTGTTCCTTAATTAAAATGAGCGAGAAGCAGTTTCAATTTTAACTCTTGCGGTGAAAAGATCAACCTGTCCTTTCCTATCCTACGGACCGGTTGATTTTTTAACCCAAAGGAGCGTGGTGAAATTGGAGAAAGTAAGAAAAATCACAAGAAGATCCTTTTCCAAGCTGAAATCGGACGCAGACATACCCAATCTGTTGGACGTTCAGCTGAAATCCTACGAGGATTTCCTGCAGTTCGATTTGGAGCCGGAGAAGAGGGAGAATAAGGGATTACAGGCGGTCTTCAAGACGGTCTTCCCCATCAGCGACGTGCGGGAGAACTATTCGATGGAATTCGTCAAATACATGCTGGGCACCCCCCGCTATAACGTTCGCGAGTGTCTGGAGAGAAACATGAGCTACGCCGCTCCCCTGAAAGCCACCTTGAGATTGGTGGTGCGGGAGAGCCAGGGTAAGACCAAAACCGTTAAGGACATCATAGAGCAGGACGTTTATTTGGGGGAGCTTCCCCTGATTACCGAAAAGGGAACTTTTCTGATCAATGGTGCAGAGAGGGTGGTGGTGAGCCAGCTGCATCGCTCCCCGGGGGTTTTCTTCGACGAGGAGATCCATCCCAGCGGAAAACGGCTGTTTTCCGCCCGCATCATCCCTTATCGAGGCTCCTGGGTGGAATTCACCTTGGACATCAACGACGTGATGCATGTAAATATCGACAGCCGCAGGAAGATTCCGGCGACGACCCTTCTGCGGGCATTGGGATATTCCACCAATGAGGAGATCATAAACATCTTTTATGAGACCGAGAAGGTGGAACTGGCCGGAAAGAAAAAGGCGCAGCTGGTGGGACGAATCTGCGCTGATACCAAAGTGGACAAAAGCACCGGAGAGGTGATCGTCTCCACCCTAGACATCATCACCGATGCCATTTTGGATAAGCTGAAGGAGCTGGAGATCGGCAGGCTGAAGCTTCTGGTCTTCGATCCGCAAAAAGACGTGGACATCATCCTCAATACCATAAAGAAGGATCAGACCAAATCCCGGGATGAGGCATTGATGAAGATGTACAGCATGTTACGACCCGGAGAGCCTCCCAGTGAGGAGGTGGCACAGACACTTTTGGAGAAGATCTTCTTCACCTCCAAGCGCTACGATTTGGGTGAGGTGGGTCGGTACATGATCAATCAGAGACTGAACCTGGATATCCCTCTCTCCGTCACCATCTTGGACAAGCAGGATTTCGTCTCCATCGTCAAATATCTAGTTGGGTTAGCCAAAGGGGAAGGATACGTGGACGACATCGACCATTTAGGAAATCGCCGGGCGCGTACGGTGGGTGAGCTTCTGGGCAACCAGTTCTCCATCGGACTTTCCCGAATGGCGCGAACCATCCGCGAGCGGATGAGCCTCAAAGACACCGGCACCTTGACCCCCCACGACCTGGTCAATGCCCGAACCGTCTCCGCCGTGATCGAGACCTTCTTCGGATCCTCCCAATTATCCCAGTTCATGGATCAAACCAATCCCCTCTCCGAGCTGACGCACAAGAGGCGTCTTTCCGCTTTGGGACCGGGCGGGCTGACCCGGGAGAGGGCGGGATTTGAGGTGAGGGACGTGCATTATACCCACTACGGCCGGATGTGCCCCATCGAGACACCGGAAGGTCCCAACATCGGTCTGATCGCCTCGCTTTCCACCTTTGCCCGGATCAACGACTACGGATTCTTGGAGACCCCCTATCGGAAGGTGAAAAAAGGGAAAGTTTTAGACGAGATCGAATACCTTACCGCGGATAAGGAGGATCGTTTCGTGGTGGCTCAGGCGAGCGAGCCGTTACATAAGGACGGAAGATTCGAAAACAGCATGGTGAAAGCCCGAAACCGGGGGGATTTTCTGGTATTCCCTTCGGAGAAGATAGATTACATCGACGTCTCCCCCAAACAGCTGGTGAGCGTGGCCGCGGCCCTGATTCCCTTTCTGGAACACGATGACGCCAACCGGGCGCTGATGGGTTCCAACATGCAAAGACAGGCGGTACCTCTTCTTTTAACCGAGCCGCCTTTGGTCGGCACCGGGATGGAGGAGAAAACCGCCTTGGATTCCGGAGCCACGGTGGTGGCGAGAAGGGACGGGGTGGTGGAATCGGTGACTGCGGATAAGATCATCATCCGTCCGTCGGATCACACCTCCGAGGTGGATATCTCCGAGGTGGACGAATACGATCTGTTGAAGTTCAAAAGGACCAACCAGGATACCTGCATAAACCAGAAGCCTTTGGTGGAGGTGGGGGACAAAGTGAAGAAAGGGGAGACCATCGCGGATGGCGCCGCCACCAGTGCCGGGGAATTGGCTTTGGGAGCGAACGTGCTGGTGGCATTCATGCCCTGGAGGGGATACAATTTCGAAGATGCCATCATCGTCTCCGAAAATCTGGTGGAGGACGACAAATTCACCTCCATCCATATAGAGGAGTTTGAGCTGCAGGTACGAGAGACCAAAAGGGGAGCAGAGGAGATCACCCGAGAGATTCCCAACGTCTCGGAGGAAGCCTTGGCCAACTTGGACGAACGCGGCATAGTCCGGGTGGGGGCGGAGGCAGAAGCGGGGGACGTGCTGGTGGGTAAGGTTACCCCCAAGGGGGAGACCGAGCTATCCCCGGAAGAGAGGCTTCTGCGAGCCATCTTCGGTGAGAAAGCCGGGGACGTCAAAGACGCCTCCCTGAAGGCACCGCCGGGAATGAAAGGGGTGGTGATAGACACCAAAATCTTCTCCCGCAAAGAGAGGGGAGAGGAGGTCAAAAAGGCAGAGAAAAACGAGATTGCCCGATTGAAACGGGTTTTTACCAAGCAATTGGAGTTATTGAAGCACCTGCGGGACGAGAAGGTGATCAAACTTTTGGATGATCACGTCTCCAAAACCATCCGGAGCAGCAAGGACAACTCCATCGTCTTCCGTAGCGGATCGAAATTCAAGGAGGATTCGTTCGAAAAGGTGGATTTGGATGAACTGGTGGCAGACGAGGGTTTCACCACCGATCCGAAAACCAACCGGAAGATGGAGACACTTTTGGCTAAATATCAGGATCTGGTGGAGAGGAGAAAAGCCCAGTTCGACGTGGATTCGGAGAAAGTGATCCGGGGAGCAGAGCTCCCGCCGGGGGTGGTACAGCTGGCAAAGGTCAGCGTAGCCATCAAAAGGAAGCTTTCCGTGGGAGATAAGATCGCCGGAAGACACGGCAACAAAGGGGTGGTCTCCAAGATCGTGCCGGAATGGGATATGCCTTATCTCCCGGACGGCACGCCGGTGGAGATGATCTTGAATCCTCTGGGCGTCCCTTCCCGAATGAACGTAGGACAAATTCTGGAGACTCACCTGGGCTGGGCGGCAAAAAAAGGAGGATATTACGTCTCCTGCCCGGTTTTCGACGGGGCGGATTTGGAGGATATCAAGCAAGCCCTAAAAGAGGAGAATCTTCCGGAATCGGGGAAATCCATACTCTACGACGGGATGCTCGGAGAGCCATTCGAGGAGCCGATCACGGTGGGATACATCTACATGATGAAGCTCTCTCATCTGGTGGACGACAAGATCCATGCTCGTTCCATCGGACCATATTCGCTGGTGACCCAGCAGCCCCTGGGAGGTAAAGCCCAGTTCGGCGGACAGAGGTTCGGCGAGATGGAGGTGTGGGCACTGGAGGCTTATGGAGCCGCCTACACCCTGCAGGAGATGCTGACGGTGAAATCGGACGACGTGGCCGGGAGATCCAAGGTTTACGAAGCGATCGTCAAAGGGGACAATCCGCCCGAGCCGGGAATCCCCGAATCCTTCAACGTCCTGGTCAAGGAGCTGCAAAGCTTAGGGCTGGACGTGCAGTTAGCAGAAAATTAAGAGCAATGATTTAACCCTATAGATCTGATAGAGAAATATTGTTTAGATATGTATAGAAACAGAGTCCATCCTCATAATTCCCCCCGGGGAAAGGAGGTTGCGCATGGTTGAATTTCAACCAAGAGGGTTCAAGCGACCAACGGACTTCTTCGCCATAAAAATTCAGCTGGCATCTCCGGAAACCATCCGCTCGTGGTCTTTCGGAGAGGTCACCAAACCGGAAACCATCAATTACCGGTCTTTCAAACCGGAGAGAGACGGTCTTTTTTGCGAAAGGATATTCGGACCGGTCAAAGACTGGGAATGTTCCTGCGGAAAATATAAAAGGGTCAGATTCAAAGGGATAGTCTGCGACCGATGCGGGGTGGAGGTGACCCAATCCAAGGTGCGCCGGGAGAGATTGGGACACATCGAGCTGGCGGTGCCGGTATCCCATATCTGGTTCTTCAAATCCATCCCCTCCCGAATCGGGTATCTGTTGGATCTTTCCATCCGGGAGCTGGATAAGATATTGTATTACGAAAATTACGTGGTGATAGATCCAGGCAACACCAATCTCAAACACAACGAGCTGATCTCCGAGGAGGCGTATGCCGAGCTGGAGGAACAGGGAAAACAATTTGTGGCCCGGATGGGAGCGCCGGCGATCCTGGAGCTTCTTCGGCAGATCGACGTGGAGGAGCTCTCCATCTCGCTGCGGGCTCAGGTGAAAATAGAGACCTCGGCCCAGAGGAAGAAAGATACTTTGAAGAGATTGCGGGTGATCGAGGCTTTCCGGCAGTCTCAAAACAAACCCGAGTGGATGATCATGACCGTTCTTCCGCTCATACCTCCGGATTTAAGACCTTTGGTCCCCCTGGAGGGGGGTCGGTTTGCCACCTCGGATCTAAACGATCTCTACCGACGGGTGATCAACCGCAACAACCGGTTGAAGAAGCTGGTGGAGATCAAAGCCCCGGAGGTGATCTTACGCAACGAAAAGAGAATGCTGCAGGAGGCAGTGGATGCGCTTCTGGACAACGGGAGAAGATCACAATCGGTGCGAGGCGATTCCAAGCGCCCCTTGAAATCACTCTCCGATCTGCTCAAAGGGAAACAGGGGAGATTCAGGCAGAACCTTTTGGGAAAAAGAGTGGATTATTCCGGCAGGTCGGTGATCGTGGTGGGACCGGAGCTTAAGATCAATCAGTGCGGTCTGCCCAAGACCATGGCTTTGGAGCTTTTCAAACCGTTCATCATCATGAAGCTGGAGGAAAAGGGTTACGTTCAGACGGTGAAGTCCGCCAAGAAACTGGTGGAAAGGGAACGTCCGGAGGTATGGGACATCTTGGAGGAGATCATCGGAGACCATCCTATTCTGCTCAATCGTGCTCCCACTTTACATAGATTAGGACTTCAAGCGTTTTATCCGGTTTTAGTGGAAGGGAAGGCGATAAAACTTCATCCCCTGGTGTGTGCCGCGTTCAACGCTGATTTCGACGGGGATCAGATGGCGGTGCACATCCCCCTCTCCTTTGAAGCCCAACTGGAAGCAAAACTTCTGATGCTCTCGGTAAACAATCTCTTATCCCCTTCCAGCGGTAAGCCGATAGCTACTCCCAGTCAGGATATAGTGCTTGGCTGTTATTATCTCACCAAAGAGAAACCCAAGGAAAAGGGGGAGGGAAAAGTCTTCTCTCCGGAGGAGGTCATCGCGGCTTATGATGCCAAACAGGTGGGATTACATGCCAAGATCAAAGTTCGCATCCAGGGCAAGTTGGTGGACACCGTGGTGGGACGGGTGCTGTTTAATCAGATTATCCCGGCAGAGCTGGGTTATTTCAACGAACTGGCCACCAAGGGGAAGGTGGAGAGCCTGGTGGCACGGTCCTTTCAGATACTGGGACCCTACCGCACCTCGATTTTGCTGGACGATTTGAAAAAGATCGGTTTCGAATACGCCACCCTCTCGGGCATAACGGTGGGGGTAGATGACATGGTAATCCCCGCGGAGAAGCAGGTTTTGGTGGAAAAAGCACAAAAAGAGGTGGAGAGGATCTGGAAGGAATATGAGAAGGGGTTGATCACCAACGGGGAAAGATACAACAAGGTAATCGATACCTGGACCCGGACCACCTCCAAAGTAGGAGAGGTGATGTTTGAACAGTTGCGAAAGGAGCATAATGGATTCAATCCCATCTTCATGATGGCGGATTCGGGCGCCAGGGGAAGCCAGGAACAAATCCGACAGCTGGCGGGGATGCGGGGTCTAATGGCCAAGCCCCAGAAGCGGATCACCGGACAGATCGGGGAGATCATTGAATCCCCCATCACCGCAAATTTCAGAGAGGGTTTGGACGTGATGGAATATTTCATTTCCACCCACGGCGCCAGAAAGGGATTGGCCGATACCGCGCTGAAAACTGCCGACGCCGGCTACCTGACCAGAAGGCTGGTAGACGTAGCCCAGGATGTGATCATCACCGAAGAAGACTGCGGCACCATTCTGGGATTGAGCGTTACTGCTCTGAAGGAAGGGGAAGAGGTGATAGAGTCCTTAAAAGACAGAATCCTGGGACGGGTGGCTTTGGAGGACCTGTACGATCCTATCACCGGAGAGCTTTTGGCTAAAGCGGGAGGGGATATCGACGATGAAGCCGCTACCCTTATCGATGAGAGCGGCATAGAGTCGGTTCGCATCCGCTCCATCTTAACCTGCGAATCCCGAAGGGGGGTCTGCGGTAAATGCTACGGACGTAATTTAGCCACCGGGCGGGTGGTGGATCTGGGAGAGGCGGTGGGAGTGATTGCCGCCCAGAGCATAGGAGAACCCGGCACCCAGCTTACCTTGAGAACTTTCCATATCGGCGGCACTGCCGCCAGAATCGCTCAACAATCCAAGGTCATGTCCAAAAGTGAGGGGAAGATAACCTATAAGAATATTAAGATAGTTACCAAGAAAAATGGCGACATTGTGGTTTTAGGAAGAGAAGGGGAGATGATCCTTTCGGATGAATTGGGAAGAGTCCGAGCTAAATATCGCGTCCCCTATTCCGCCATCCTGCGAGCCAAGAATAATCAAAAGGTGGGAAGGGAGGATATTCTCTTCGAATGGGATCCGTATACTCATACCATACTGTCAGAGTATGCCGGTCAGACAGAGTTCGTGGACATAACCGAAAACGAGAGCTTCCGGGAGGAATTGGACGAAACCACCGGCTTAAGGCAGAGGGTGATAATAGAACAAAAGGATAAGCAGCTGCGACCGCATATCATAGTTAAGGATTCCAAAGGAAAGAAGCTGGCCAACTATTACATTCCCACCGGTGCTCACCTGCAGATACACGATGAGGAAGCCATCGAATCCGGAAATGTGCTGGTCAAGATTCCCCGGGATATTTCCAAAACCCGGGACATCACCGGCGGACTCCCCCGGGTAGCAGAGTTATTTGAAGCCAGAAAACCCAAAGATCCCGCAGTGGTATCGGAGGTCGACGGGGTGGTGGAGTTCGGCAAGATCGTCAGAGGCTCCACCCAAATTCTGGTGAAGGGGTACGGGGGGGATGTCATGGAATATCTGATACCGCACGGCAAGCATCTAAGGGTGCACGACGGAGACCGGGTGAGTGCGGGTGAAAGATTATGCGAAGGTCCCATCGATCCTCACGACATCCTGCAGATAAAAGGAGTCAACGCGGTGCAGGAATATCTGGAGAATGAAATTCAAGAGGTGTATCGACTGCAGGGGGTGAAGATCAACGATAAACACATCGAGGTGATCGTCCGGCAGATGCTGCAAAAGGTTAAAGTGGAGGTGATCGGAGATACCAACTTCTTGGAAGGGGAGCCGGTGGACAAACACAAGTTCATGGAGGAAAACGAAAAGGTTGTCGCGGAAGGAGGGGAGGCGGCCACTTTTCAACCTCTGCTTTTAGGGATCACCAAAGCATCACTCTCCACCGAGAGCTTCATCTCCGCAGCTTCATTCCAGGAGACCACCCGGGTGTTGACCGAAGCAGCCATCAACGGGAAAACGGATTATCTTTTGGGCTTGAAGGAGAACGTGATCATCGGTCATCTGATCCCGGCCGGGTCAGGTTTGGAGAGATACCGGAGCATCAAGATAAAGGAAAAGGAGAAGCCGAAGGAGAAGGTGGAGATCTTAGAGGAGATGTCGTAGTGAGCAAAGAAGATATACTCAAGTAATTTGATTTTACCAAAGAAAATGCTTGACAATTTTTTAAAAAATAATATTTTGAGAATTTACTTGGCTTTGCTAAATCAGGAAAGCCAAGGGGCATTAGGCTCCAGTTTGGTAAGTTGAGCTAAATCGCGTACGATAAATGAACAACTAAAGGAGAAGATCTTTTGCCG
>JBDROD010000278.1:0-4808 GCA_043810415.1 Candidatus Zixiibacteriota bacterium
GGAGCAGTACAAAGATGTCGTCCATGAAGATGCGATAAAAGTATCCGGCGCCACTAAAGCCCCGGATTACTGCTTTCGTATGGGTGGTGTTAGAAAGTTTTTTCTCGAAACGAAAAAGCCCTCCGTTGACATCAAGGAGCAAACCAGCCCAGCTTACCAACTGAGACGATATGCCTGGAGCGCCAAGCTCCCTATTTCCATTCTGACAGACTTTGAAGCGCTGGCGATCTATGACTGCCGCCTTCGGCCAAAGCCGAGTGATAAGCCCAGTATTGGACGAATAAGATTTTATACGTATGACCGATACCTCGACTCTTTTGAGGAGATTTACAACCTTCTTTCAAAAGAATCTGTCCTGAAAGGCTCCTTCGATAAATTTGCAGAATCCGAGAGACAGAAGCGAGGCACGACAGAGGTAGATGCGGAATTCTTAAAGGAGATAGAATCCTGGCGCGAGGCCCTTGCCAAAGAGATCGCCATAAGAAACCCGAAACTTTCCGTAAAGGAACTTAACTTTGCTGTTCAGCTCACCATTGACCGGATCATCTTTCTCCGGATGTGTGAGGATCGAGGAATTGAAAAATATGGCCAGATCCAGTCTCTCCTTAACGGCGCCAATACATACCACCGTCTCCGGGAAATTTTCTATCATGCTGATGATAAGTATAACTCCGGTCTTTTCGACTTTAAAACAGACCGGCTCACCCCGGAACTTAAATTAGACGACAAACCGCTGAAGGACATCTTTAAGAACCTCTACTATCCTGAATCTCCCTATGAATTCTCTGTTTTGGGTGCGGATATTTTAGGCCATGTCTATGAGCAGTTCCTGGGTAAGGTGATCCGGCTCACCGAAGGCCACCGGGCAAAGGTTGAAGAAAAACCCGAGGTGAGAAAGGCCGGCGGCGTCTATTACACCCCAACCTACATCGTTGACTACATTGTAAAAAATACAGTGGGAAAAGTTGTAGGGGCGGTCCTCCGTGACCGCCCAGATGAGGGCACCGACAAAGGCGTGCCTCCACACCGCCAATTATCTCCGCAACAGATTTCTAAAATCCGCATCCTCGACCCAGCCTGCGGTTCAGGTTCTTTTCTTCTGGGAGCCTATCAGTATCTCCTGGATTATCACCTGAATTGGTATCTCGCCCATCACTCGAAAAAGGGAAATGTAGCGCAGGGCTTCAGCCCTGCACCAAAAGAAATCTATAAAGGTCGTGGCGGCCAGTGGTATCTGACCATTCAGGAGAAAAAGAGGATTCTCCTGAACAATATCTATGGTGTGGATATCGATCCGCAGGCGGTGGAAGTGACTAAACTGAGTCTGCTTCTCAAGGTTCTCGAAGGTGAAAATCAGGACACCCTGGAACGTCAGATGAAGTTATTCAAAGAGAGGGCTTTGCCTGATCTTGGAAGCAACATCAAATGCGGAAACTCCCTGATCGGCCCCGATTTCTACCAGGGTAAACAAATGGACTTCCTTGATTCAGAGGAGACCTATCGCATCAACCCCTTCGATTGGAATAAGGAATTTTCAGAAATCATGAAAACAGGCGGCTTCGATGCAGTCATTGGAAATCCACCGTATGTAACCTTGGGTAATGATTTCTTTTCTGATAGCGTCCTGAGTTACCTAAATTCTTACCAAGTGGCTCAATATAAGACTGATTTATTTCACCTTTTTATCCAAAGAGGCATAGACCTTCTGAAAACAGACGGCTTTTTAGGGTATATCACCCCGAACACCTGGTTTACCCTCCAGTTTACGACGAAGTTGAGAGAGTATGTTCTCAAACGAGTTCAAATTGAGGAATTGGTTTTGTTCGGGCATCTCGTATTTCAAAATGCGGACGTGCATACTGGGCTGACCTTTTTAAGGAAGGCAAGAAAATCATTAAGTCACAAAATCATTGTTAAGAACTTACCAACAAATTTTAGTTCAGAGATGCTATATCAGCCCGCAACCCCCAGTGCTCTGGAGACAGATTGGTTAAAAGATCCGGAGTTCCGGTTCGAGATACGACAAACTGGGGAAGTTGGAGACTTAGTCAAACGTATTATGAGGAAGTTCCCACCATTGGAAAGAGTAGCTCGGGCTTCTCTTGGAATTCAAGCCTATAACTCTTCTAAACACACTCGAGAACAAATTGAAGCCAGAGTTTTTCATGCTTTGAAGAAGCTTTCAAAAGAGTATCTACCTGAACTCGCTGGGAATGACGTTGGAAGATACCTGATTGACAGAAGGAAGGGGCAATGGATTAAGTATGGTCCTTGGTTACATGATTATCGCACGATGGACTGGCTTACAGGCCCTCGCATCCTGGTTCGCGAGATTGCAGGTAATTGGCCTTATCGAATTCACGGTTGCTACGTTGAAGACACTTATTGCAACTACAAAACGATACTTAATGTCAATCCGTCCTCTGCAACCGATTATTCAATGAAATATTTGTTGGGCATTTTAAATTCTCGTTTAATGTCGTTTTTATATCCTCTCGTTTCTAATAAGATAGTTGTGGGTTCTTTCCCACGATTGTCTGTGAGAGATTTGAAGCGGCTGCCCATTCGCACCATCAACTTCTCTGATCCTACGGACAAAGCCCGCCACGACCGAATGGCAAAGCTAGTCGAGCAGATGTTATTGCTTCATAAGGAATTGGCGGCAGCTAAAACTCCAGATGAAAAGACACGATTACAACGCCAAATTGACGCCACCGACCAACAAATCGACCACTTGGTCTATGAGTTATATGGATTGACCGATAAAGAGATCAAGATCATCGAACAAGGAACGAAGTTATTTTAGAAAATGTAAATTGTAGTTTAATTAATTATCGTTAGGGTGACTGCTTATGGGATCCGCTAGAAGCTTAAGAGCAGCACTAGGGAAAGGCCAGACTGAGCGACCGGTTGCACACTGGCTAAAAGAGAACCCGCTTGTCATCTCGCATTCTGTGGGGGGAGAGGGCTTCGCGGACATGGTAGCAGCTGAGTTTCACTTTGGTACTGATTATCGCGCTGATTTTGTGGCGCTCGGAAGTTTTTCCGGGGGATTCTCCGTTCACTTTATAGAACTTGAACCACCTGACGCGCAGCTTTTCACACGTTCCGGCAAGGCTGCGAAACGACTCAACGAAGCCATCTCACAAGTCGATTCGTGGAGAGCATTCATTGAAAAGCATCGTGACTCAGTACTTCATGAGTTATCGAAACACATACAGGATCACGAACTCAATTTTGGCCTTATGGATTATGAGCCAACCGATAACTGCGGCTGGCATCTCTACCACCCTCGTGTATGGCTTGATTGGTACTACCATGTCGTGATCGGCCGTCGGAGACGACTTACCGAAGAAGAACTTGAGAAGAAGGCGTCTTTCTTGAAGCACCACAATATTCACTTAATGACTTACGATAGACTGCTTGATGCAGCAAAGAAACTGGAAACATTCGAAAGACTGAAGCCCAACCATTAGATCCACCATAGAAAAAGGGGATAGTCATCTTTTCCCCACAGAAAATTTAATTGGTTTAATTGGGGACGGGGTCGAATTTTAAAATGATATTTGTGGCCCTAATTCCCCCGGCAAAACTTCCATCCTTTTCAAAGGAGATTGAGGCGGAGCGGGAGTTGGTGGAGGCGAACCGGAAGCTGATCGAGATTTTTGAGCAAAAGATTCAGGCCAAACTGGCGGAGATTTGGGGAAGTGGAGAAGGATGATCATGATTGAACCACAGATGATTCTATTTGAGCAGATACGTAACCTGGTGGAGCAAGCGCAGGGGCGCACCGCACGCGCCGTGAATCAAACCATGGTTGAGACTTACTGGCATATTGGCCGAGAAGGGTCAAAGGGTCAGATCTCAACATTCAACAAGGTAAGTTTGTAAGTGCACATCTCTGGTGTCCTCCATAAAAAAGTTGGCCTTGCCCTGAACCAAATCGCCCTTGATTTTTGATAGGGTTAGAAGTATGATTAACACTATCGTAGGAGGTATTATCAATGACTAAAATTCCCAATATCATACCGATTACCGATCTGCGGCAGGATGCCACAACCATCCTGAAGCGGGTGACCTCATCCAAAGAGCCGCTTGTGATTACCCAGCGAGGTCGGGCGGCTGTGGTGATGGTCAGCATGGAAGCTTATGAGCATTCCCAGCATGAACTGGAACTTTTACGTCTTCTCGCCCGTGGCGAAAAAGAGATCGAGGCGGGCAAGGGCTATGATCTTGACGCCGTTCTTGCTGAGGCTGATTCCCTGTTGAAAGAGACCAAACCTTGAAAGTTCTATTCACTCCTTCGGGGCGGAAACAATTCCTTGAAGTCATCGCCTATATTTACCGCGAAAACCCAACAGCAGCCAATGCTTTCCGACACAAGGCAGAAAAGGCCTTGTCCAGGCTCCGGAAGTTCCCTCAATCCGGCAGAGTGCTTCCGGAATTCCCCGATCTCCCTTTCAGGGAAGTGATTGTGTCTCCCTACCGTTTCTTTTACCGTGTAAAAGAAAAAACGGTCTGGATTGTGGCTGTCTGGCATGGCGCCCAACTTCCGGAAGAACCCGATAAGGCATAAAGACAATCTGTGTTATTTGTGGAAAAAATTGAGGAGGAAAACCATGCAGGTCTTAATCCTTTACTATTCAAAAGGTGGCAACACCCGTAAACTGGCAGAAAGGATTACAGAGGGAGTAAATTCGGTATCAGGGGTTGAGGCATTTTTGAAATCAACCCAGGAGGTGACCAAGGAGGACTTTTTAGAATCCGCTGGTATCATTGCAGGCTCTCCGGTCTATTTCGGCGCTATG
>JBDROD010000279.1:0-7684 GCA_043810415.1 Candidatus Zixiibacteriota bacterium
GAGAGCGACAGGAAACACCCCCTGAAATCAAACCGTCCCATTGCCCGCGGGGATATCAAAATCTCCACCGCTGTTGTCCTTTTCGTCATCCTCGCTCTGGTGTCACTGGTGCTTTCATATCGTTTGTCCCCCTCTTTTGCGTTGACCGCCCTGGTCTACTTTGTTCTCAATCTTTTGTATTCCCTATATCTCAAACACGTGGTGATAATCGACGTGATGTGCATCGCCCTGGGTTTTGTCCTAAGAGCGGTGGCGGGAGCGGTGGTGATTGGGGTGGAGATATCCGCCTGGCTGATCGTATGCACCACCCTTCTGGCTTTATTCCTGGGCTTCGGCAAGAGACGACACGAGCTTATGTTATTGGATAATCAAGCCACCGACCACCGGAAGAGTTTGTCCGAATACAGCCAGTATTTCTTAGACCAGATGATCTCGGTGGTGACCGCCTCCACCGTAATAGCTTATGCCTTCTACACCCTTTCCCCCGACGTGGAGTCGAAATTGGGAACCAAGCACATGGATTTGACCATTCCTTTCGTATTATATGGAGTGTTCCGGTATCTCTACCTGATCCACCGGAAGGAAGGAGGCGGAAGCCCCACCAAAATGCTTTTGAACGACAAACCGATACTGGCGAATATCATATTATGGTTGATTTCGGTGGTTTTGATTGTGTATGTTTTTAAGGTATAACGAATAAAGAAAAAACATAACCCCCTGAATCCCCCTTGTCAGGGGGACGAAATTCTTTCCCCCCTGAGAAGGGGGGAAATAAGAAAGGGGGATTAAGACATCAGTCATTGATTTTTCAAGGAGTTTTCGTGGCAAAATCGAAAGTGGCAGTCATAAAAACGACACCGGAAACGGTATTGGAAGATTATCATAAGCTATTGAAGTTGGCCGAGGTGGAGAAATTTCTCCCCAAGGACAAGCTCACCATCCTCAAGGATAATATCTCCTGGCACTATCCCTTCCCCGGTGCCAACACCACCCCCTGGCAGTTAGAGGGAACCATCCAGGGTCTTAAGAAGCTCGGATACGACAAGATGATGGCGATTGAGAACGAGACCGTGGTCACCAATGCGCCTAAAGGGGAGAAGTTAAACAAATACGATGTGATCTTTAAAAAATACGAGATCGAGGTGAAGTTCAATTTCTCGGAAGATTTCAAATGGGTCGAATACCAACCCAAAGGAGAGCTTCTGGCTTTACCCAAAATATATCATAATGGGATTCATCTTCCGGATTTTTTCTTCGACAAAAACATCCTGCACCTCCCTACAATGAAATGCCACATTTACACCACTACCACCGGCGCCATGAAAAACGCCTTTGGCGGTCTTCTAACCACAAAGAGACACTACACCCACTCTTGGATACATGAGACTTTAGTTGATCTATTGACCATCCAGAAGGAGATTCACTCCGGCATTTTTGCGGTAATGGACGCCACCACTGCGGGAAACGGACCCGGTCCCCGCACCATGAAGCCGGAGATCAAGGATTATATCTTGGCTTCCGGAGACTGCGTGGCCATAGATGCGGTGGCGGCAAAGATGATGGGCTTCGATCCGATGAGCATCAAGTACATCCGCTTGGCGCACGAAAGAGGTCTCGGAGCGGGAAGGATGGAGGATATCGATATAGTCGGCGAGGACGTCTCCGGCGTGAATTTCAACTTCAAGGTTGGAGACAATTTAGCTAGCCGGGCTGGTGACCTTTTGTGGTTTTCCCCTCTTCGGGTATTCCAAAAACTCTTTTTCCGGACTCCGTTGGTATATATCTTTGTTTTCGGCTCTGCATTCTATCACGATCGTTTCTGGTGGCCCCTGAAAGGAAAAAGGATCTTCAAAAAGTGGTCGGAAACCAAGTGGGGACAGTTATTCCATAAATACTAATAGAATCTGATGTGTTACGTGTTAGTTTACTGCAAGACAAATTAAATCTTAGGCTGGGTATTTTACCCAGCCTAATTTATGAGAGCTTTAAAGTCGCCCTTTTGCAAAGGGGATTTAAATCTCCCCTTTCCCCTCTTTAAAAAAGAGGGGAATTAATTGCTTCTATAGAATGATGTGTATCATAAGTTCCCCCTTTATTAAAGGGGGAATTTAAGGGGGATTTTAATACTGAACAACTTATGCTAAGTGTTTTTTTCTCCTTTGGTTTTCATCAAATCTCGTAAAATATCCTCAGTCTTGGTAACATAAGCAAATCCAAAAGCCAAATTCTTAAGCGTTGCCAGGTGCAGCTCCTCGTTTATCGTTCCGGTGGCGTCCAAAAGAAAGAAGACCCTAAGGTCGCGAAAGTAAGCATCCCGGGCAGTCGATTCGCAGCACAGGTTGGTCATCACCCCGGTTATTATCAGATCGGTTATACCCAAACACCGCAAGACTATTTCCATGTCGGTATTGTAGAAGGCGCTATAGCGATGTTTATGAATCACCTTCTCTGCAGGTAACGGAGTCAAATCCGGATGAATCTCCGCCTCCTTGGTATTTTCCAGGACCATCCCTTCCCACCACCAACCCAGTATCCCTCCATCCATCTCCTTGCTTTTGTGGATGTGAGTGGTGTAGATCACCGGCAGCTTTTTCTTCCGAAAAGCTTTGATCAACTTGGCTATATGGGGTAATATGGCTAATCCTCCGGCGGTGAAGGTCGGGCTTTTGGGATCTAAAAAGAAATTCTGCATGTCGACCACCAAAAGACACGACCTTTTGAAATCCGGCTTCATCCGATGAACGTTATAAGCTTCGATCTCCTTCTTCCACTCCTCGGCTTTAGCTCCCAAATTGGAAGCAGTGACATAGAATTCATTCTTATCCACTTTTTCTTTAGACATTTTTCCCTCTAAATAGAAATGTTATTTTACTTCCGCTGAGCCATCCTTCGACTTCGCTCAGGACAAGTGAAGGCTCAGCTATGCGTTTGATCGAACCTTTAAACTCTTGAACCATTGAACCCTTCTGTCAGGTAACACATCTAGTATATCTCTGACTTACTTCTTTTGTCGCAGGAACAAACCCGCTACTTGTCTTCGAGCGAAAAGTATCCATAGAATGAAAGGTAAGGTTTCACTAAAAAGATATAGCGGAACGCTAAATTTCTCGTAGGTGGGTGAGTCTACTCCCAAAAAATAAACCACCTCGGTCAAAACCATATGCCAGCCGATCAAAAGCAGAAGCCCCTCCACCAGCCAGATGACCCTTTTCCGGCTGGGGATGCCGCGGGTAATCAGCATCAAGGAGATAAAGGGAATCAGATTATTGAATATATCTTTGGGTGCAGGGAAATACGGCAGGTGAAGACCGGCGATTTTTATCAAAAGAAAGGTGAGGGTGAAGTTCAAAAAGACCAGATAACCGTCTTCCCCTTTCCAGTACCAGAAAGCAAACAACGGGATGGAGATCAAAAGAAATTTAGCTATGAAGATCCACAGTTTTTCTCTCATAATACACCACCTTCTCGATCCACAGAACCCAGACCGATAAGATTATCAGTATCATAGCCACCTGCCAGAAATACATGTGCATGAAATCGAAGGTTTGGGGGGACCAGTTGCCCACCACGGTGATGAATATCATCCGGATTATATTGATCAGGTAAAGCAGCGGGATTCCCAAACCCGCCCCGATCAACTTCTTTCTCCAGCCGGAGGGATATGCTATAACCGCGGCTAGAAAGATAAGCATCTCATAAAGACCGGTACATTCCCCCACGATTTCCACCGAGAAGTTGGGAAGCGATAAAATATTTCCATTGGTTTGCACCGACAGCCCAAACGTTTTAAGCAAAAAGCCGGTGATATCCGTGGTAGCTACCATTAACCAGGTGATTTGAGAATTGAATTTATCGCTTAAAAAGGGAAAGGTAGTGGTAAGAAGGATCAAAAGCCCAAAGAAAAGAAGACAGAACCTGATTATGGGTTTATATGATTTCAACTTTGACGGGACGGGTTTTTTCCCCTTTGGGTTATTTTTGTTCATCTGGTTAAGGTAAATTTTATCAATAATTTGCAGTAAATGAAAGGTTGACCCCTAATAGATGGTTCCATCAAGTCATAATATCATATAATTCTCAGTAAAACCTCATTTCCTTTATATTATATATTATTTAAGTCCATTTTAGCAAGTTTATTTATTTTCAAATCAACTTCAATCATGAAAGTCATATCGGAGAAGATCCAAGTTAATACTTTAGTTATGGTAATCAAAGCAGCGTTGAGAAGTCTGATTTTCACGGGGATGATAAAAGACATTTTCCGTTTTGCTTCCCTTATTATGTTTTGTATGGTGGTATTCTATTAACCGGATATATCTTAGAGGTAAGCATCACAATTGATTATATCGGGATAAATATTGTCATACCCCCTATCTACAAGTCTTTTTTCCTGACCCGGTTTATATAAGCAAGGCAATATACAGTTTTTTTATCGGCAACTAAAAAAATGGAAAAATTAACTTGACATTAAAATTTCCTGTATTATTTTATAAGTGAGGGTGCGGAAGAAGGAGAAGGTAGAGATGCACTTTTTATATTCTCCTTCTTATGTAATGTATGGTTTATGTATAATGAAGGGAGCTGTTTGGCTAACCATGGAGGTTGAGAAAAGAGATTCTTATCTTTTGATTCCAGCTTCTATTAAGTACATAACTTCACCAATCTATATTAATCGACTTACACCGTCCCCTATATACCCTAAGTTGAAAAAAGCCTGAAGTTGGTTTCTGGCAGCAAAGGAGGTAGGTTAGATGAAATTCAAAACTGCAATCGCAGGATTGGGTTTGCTGGTGATCATTTTTTGCACAATCCAATCCAGTCAAGCAGCTGAAGATGAAAGGTATCATCTCCGTTTCCTTAATCCGCCCTGTGAGCATCCTTGGCAGGATTCTGGTTCACCGCTGGTAAGGGATACAGTGCAAGCGGAGACAGTTTGCCCCATTCCGGTGGTGATCGGCCCGCTTAAGATCATGATTATTAAACCAGTAATCAAGGTCAAACTGGGTTCCGGCAACACCCAAACGGCAGATGATCGATTATATGGAAGAACTCCCAGATAAAAACTCTATGTCCCGTAATGTAGAAGGCTATACTCAGAGTTTAAATATCAAGCTGAACCTGGTGGAGTCGTTACTGCAGGCAGGGGATTTCCAGCAGGCTTTAGCCGAAATAAGAGATTTGGAAAACCAGAAGGTGATTGATCACTTCTCGGTCGAGGAGGGTGAGCTTTTCTATTTCGGTGCCTGGGCCTTGGATAAGCTGGGGAAGCTGAACGAAGCTTTAAACAAAGCCAAGAAAGCTTACAATATCTTAAGGGATACCGGGAAGAACAAGCGGTTAGCCCAGGTCCAGCATATCATGGGGATAATATATGCGCACTTGGGAAAGCTGAAAGAGGCTGAAATCCAATTTACCGACACGGCCTCCACCTACCGGCGGATAAATGACCAGAAAGGGATAGCCGAGACTTATAACGAACTGGCCCGAATCTTTTTTATCCGTTCCAAGTTCGACCAGGCAGCGGAATACATAACCGATGCCCTGGATTATTGTCAGAAAACCAACGACCAGAAAATGGTAGCGCGTCTGCATGGGAATCTGGGCACCATCCAGATGCTTAAAGACCAATGGCAGGAAGCGGAAAAGAACCTGAACATAAGCCTCCAGATCAACGAAACGCTGCAAGACGAGCACAATGTCTGCAAATCTCTACTCACTTTGGGAAATATCAGCTGTCTTTTGAGAAAATTCCAAAAAGCGGATAGGTACCTTCAACGGGCGTTCCATCTGATTTCCGACAACAATTACGTTCGGGAACTGGCAATCTATCATGAATATCAGGGTGGTTTGAAGTTCGCTTTGGGTAATCATACGGAAGCTGAGCGTCATTTCCGGGAAGCGATCAAAATCGGAGAGCAAATTGCCCCCCAAAGTGGCATCATCAGTCAGGCTTACCGGCTTTTGGCGGAACTGCAGGCGGAAAAAGGCGAACTTCCGGAAGCCCTCCAATCGTGCGAGAGATCCCTCCAGGCTTCGAAAGACATAGGAGAAAGATTAGAGGAAGCCGTGGTATACCGCATATTGGGTCGGCTGTACAGCCTTAATGATCATCCCCAAAGGATCAAGGAGAACTTCACCACTGCTACCCAGATGCTGGAGGAGATAGGGGCAAAATTCGAGCTGGCCAAGACCTACTGGGAGATGGGGAAATGTCCAAAATTCAATTTTTGGGAGAGGACGAAATTTTTGGGCAGGGCGGAAGATCTGGCTTCTCAACTGGATTCCCCCTATTATCTGGCTTGTGTTAAAGTCACTCTGGGCGAGCTGTTCATGCAGAACGATGAAAACGAAGAGGCGTTGAGTTATTTCAAAGGAGCCAAGCCCTATTTTGAACAGTTGGATGAGAAGAACAACCTCGATGTGATTTCGGATTTGGAAAAGAAGATTCTATCACATAAGCCAGCGGAATCACCGGTCATTCTGAATGATACCCCAACAATCAAAGACCCAAGCACTTCGGATTGGTGCTTTACCCACTTCATTACCCGGGACCAGGCCACTTTGGATATACTGGAAAACGTTAGGCAAGCCAAAGACCACGATATTGCGATACTTTTAGAGGGAGAGACTGGCACCGGCAAAGATCTTTTGGCTCAGGTAATCCACTACACCAGCAATCGCGGAGGCAACCGGTTTGTGGTGGTCAGCTGTTCTGCCATTACGGAAACCCTTTTTGAAAGCGAGCTATTCGGTCATAAGAAGGGGGCTTTCACCGGTGCAGTTGCCGATAAAAACGGGCTTTTAGACGAGGCGGCAGGAGGAACCTTATATTTGGATGAGATCGGCGAAGTTCCCCTTACCATCCAGGTGAAACTCCTCCGGGCTATTGAACAAAAGGAGTTCGTCCGTATAGGGGAAGTCAAACCCCGAAAAGTCGATTTCCGGGTTATCGCTGCCACCAACAAAGACTTGGACGAAATGGTAAAAGAGGGGAAATTCCGCAGCGACCTGTTCTTTCGCCTTAGCGGCATCAGGATCAAACTGCCCCCTCTGCGGGAGAAAAAGGAGGATATCCCCGTTTTGATGGAGCATTTCCTTAAGAAACATTCGGTCTCCGTGATGAACATCACCTCCGGAGTAAACAACCACCAACCTTTGAGCGTGTCCGATCTGGATCCCAGGATAGTGGATCTCTTTGCAAATTACGATTGGCCCGGGAACGCAAGAGAGCTGGAAAACGAGGTGAAACGGCTGGTCATAGTTTACCACTGTGATGGGGAGATTTCTTTTGAAAGGATATCCCGCTATTTCGAGAAATTCAACCACTCCAGACCCTGTTCTCCTACTTCTTTTATCGATAAGATAGATCAGCTGGAAAAGGAAATGATAGAGAAAGCATTAGCCAAGTGCAACGGGGTAAAGACCAGGGCTGCCAGACTCTTGAACCTGGATGAGGCACTGCTCAGATATAAGATAAAGAGATACAATATACTCCCCTCGGAGGGAAGAAATAATAATATGGATTCCTCTATGTGACATTAAAACCATGCACTTAAATTCTTGTAATGCGTAAATCATTATGTGGGTTTGCGCATTTTTAATTTAAGTATTATGCTTTAACGTTACCCATCCTAAATCTCACTTTAACCCACAAAAGGTTTCTGTCAATTCTGTCCCCCTGACA
>JBDROD010000280.1:0-4062 GCA_043810415.1 Candidatus Zixiibacteriota bacterium
CTCTGCCCTAACCCAATTCCGAATCGCAGAATGTCTATGGTGGAAGAAAGATTACCTTAAAGCCAAATCAGAGTTTGCCAAAGTAGAGAAGCACCATCCTTCTACAGATCTTTTATTCGAATCCAGGTTTAAAGAGGGGGAATGTAGTTACCTACTGGGAGAATATGATAAAGGGATGAAGACATTTAAGGATCTATCCGAAGATAAAAAATTCTCATCCAAGCTCCCTGCGGTAAAACTCAAGATCGCTGAGGGTAATTACTACATGAATGAATTATCCCTGGCCATGCAAGGATACACAGAGATCACTGAAACGTATCCCAGAACCGAAGCATCTGCCCAAGCCTATTATCAACTGGGGGATATATATCAGGATAAATTCGGCGATTTGGCGGAAGCTCAAAAGATGTATGAAAGCTGCAAAAACGAGAACCCATCCTTCCCTATTGCCAAAGAAGCATTAACCCAGAGCGCGAATATATCCAAGATCACGGAATATCAACAGGAATTATCGCAGGAAGCCTCAGATAAATCGACCAAAACTCTGTTTCTTTTGGGCGAGTTGTATCTTTTTCAGATGGATCAGCCTGATTCGGCACTGGATGAGTATTTAGCTTTGACAGAGAAGTTCCCTCAGTCCGAATATGCACCCAAATCACTTTACGCAGCCGCCTGGATCTGGGAGAACGTAAAAAAGGATTCAGCGGAAGCGGAGAAGTTATACCGCCGGATTTTGAGTGAATATCCCCAATCGGAATATAAGAAAGCGGCACTCGAATTTCTGAATGCCCAGCCGGATTCGTCGGATACACTGGACCCGGAAAGTATGTACCAGGAAGCTGAAAAGTCTCTGTTCGAGGAGAACGACGTTTATTCTGCGATATCTTTATATAATTCGATCATGGAGAACTTCCCCCAGAGCGCTTATGCCGTCAAATGTCTCTTTGCCAAAGCCTGGATCTACGAAAATTTTTTCCAGCCGGAGGATAGCACCGCGATCTTGGCATACCAAGAAGTGATAGACAAGTATCCGGAGACCAAATATGCCGAGGAGGCCAAAATTAAGCTGGGGCTGGCGAAAAGAGCCGAACCGGTGCCGGTGCAACAGCCAGTACCAATCACACCAGTTTTGGCGGACTCGACCGACACCACCCAGATAGCCCCGGTGGATTCATCCGGACCAACCATTCCCCGAGCACCGGAAACACCACTGGTCAAAGGGGAATTCGTGTATCCGGAGCAAGAGCGCCTTTCCGGCATTGGGGGGACGGTAGTACTTAAGATACTGATTGAATTTGACGGGACGGTGAGGGAAGCAGTGGTGGTGAATTCACTGGAGAGTTTATGGATAAATGAGGCAGCCAAACAAGCCGCATTGAAAACCACTTTTGACACGCAAAAAATGGACCCGACACAATTGGGTGGGTGGTTTTTATACCCGGTGGAGGTAAAACCACCAGAGCAGAGTGGAGATCCTCACAGCGATCCGACACAAATACAATAGCAACGGACAAAACATTATTTCTGGTAATATGCTTTCTCAACTTCCGATTTCAGTATCAAGTAAGGAAACTCTACAGGAAAATATCTTTAAGCTCACCCTTTCCTCACCCTTCATCAGCAAAAGGGCAAAGCCGGGGAATTTCGTTCATATTAGAGTCGGTAGCGGCGACAATCCCCTTCTGCGTCGGGCATTCAGTATTCATTCCATAGACAAAAACAACTTTGATATTCTCTTCCGGGTAGTAGGAAAAGGGACGGAGATTTTGTCTCGAACCAATCCGGGTGAGCGGCTGGATATTTTGGGACCTATAGGCAACAATTTCACTTTGCCTTCAAAAAACAAAGAGATAATGCTGGTGGCCGGAGGTATGGGGATAGCTCCGCTATGGTTTCTGTTGACCCATCTTAAGGATAAAGGCTTTGATCCTTCCCGAATTACTTTCCTATACGGTGCCAAAACAAAAGGAGAACTACTCTGTTTAGATAAATTTAAAAAGATCAAGGTCCGGCTGATTCTGACCACCGATGACGGGAGCAAAGGAAAGAGAGGATTGGTCACCGATTCTTTTCTCCAAGAGATAAAGAGAAGAAATCAAGATCATTCGAATTTAACCGTTTATTCCTGCGGACCAGAGATGATGCTGGCGAAAATGTCTGAACTGGCAAAAGAATTCGAGCTCCCTTGTCAAATATCACTGGAAACTCATATGGCTTGCGGTGTGGGAGCTTGTTGGGGATGCGCAGTCAAATCATCAGACGGTACCTATCGGAGGGCTTGTGCGGATGGACCGGTATTTGATGCGAGGGAAGTAAATCTCGGAATTTAAAATTAGAAGTGTAAAATTAAAAATTACATTTAAAAATTCAAAATTTAAAACCTTAAACATTCGTCAATACGGAATTTTAAATTTGGATTTCTACCCCAACAGAGTAAGTAGGAAAAAAAACAAATCTATCTCCGGAGTGAAGTTTGAAACGTCTGCCTGATCTGTCCGTTACCATAGCGGGGGTTAAATTCTCCAATCCGGTGCTGGTGGCATCCGGCACTTTCGGTTATGGAGAGGAGTACGGGAAGTTGATCGATCTTTCCCGATTAGGGGGCATAGTCTGTAAATCCGTAACCTTGTTGCCGCGGGAAGGAAACCCCCCACCCAGAACGGCGGAAACCCCATCCGGAATGCTTAACGCCATCGGATTGACCAATATCGGAGTGGATCGCTTCATCCAGGAGAAGTTGCCTTTTTTGCAGAAGCAAAAAACCAGGATAATCGTGAACGTTGCCGGAAGAACTATCGAGGAATATGTCGAAGTTGTTCAAAGACTGAGCCGGTGCAAGGGAATCGACATGCTGGAGATAAACATCTCCTGCCCCAATGTGAAAGAGGGTAGTTTGGCTTTCGGTGCCAATCCCGAATCAGCTTATACCTGCATCAAGCAGACAAAGAAAAGCAGCAGGTTTCCCATAATCGCCAAGCTTTCTCCGAACGTCACCGATATCGTGGAGATTGCCCAAGTTGTGGAGAATGCCGGAGCGGATGCGATCTCCCTGATCAATACCCTGGTAGGTATGGCGATCGATGTGGAAAAAAGAAGGCCCATCCTGGGAAACATCACCGGCGGGCTTTCCGGTCCGGCGATCAAGCCGGTGGCCTTAGCCATGGTCTGGAAGGTGGCGAAAGCGGTGAAAGTTCCGGTTATCGGTTTGGGGGGGGTAATGAATACCCAGGATGCCCTGGAATTCTTCTTGGCAGGAGCCAGCATGATCCAGGTAGGTACCGCGAATTTTGTGGATCCGCAGACATCAATTAAGATTGTCAACGGATTGAACGGATATCTTAAAGAAAAAAGAATAGACAGTATAACTGATCTGGTGGGAAAGCTGGAAACTGACTGAACATCCGGATTCAACCTGAGTCGTGTTCAGACTCGTCCGAAACTGTTCCCTCTCTTTCAAAGATTTACCGAGCATTCATCAAAGCATCGCAACTTAGGTTACGGTGTTTTTTTATTCGAAAAAAACAGGCGGGATTTTCATCCCGCCTGATATTTTACAAAATTGCCTTATTAGGTAAAACGCGATTTCACATCCCGCAGGGGGGAGGTCCGTGTTTGAAAAGATAATCATTGGATTCTTCCATCTCGGAAAGAGAAAGAGATCATCAACCCGAGAAGAACGTAAGCAGAATAATCTAACTGTTAAACTTTAAAATCCAACAGTAGCACAGTTTTTACTAAATTTAACAATTAGTATGATTAGAATTATGAGAGGTAAGCTAGCGGAGGATGTTAGGATTTTTAAAGGTCATGCTGGGAATCCACCCTTTAATTATTTGCATCTATATTTTCTGCTCCCCATACATTATCTTTCCGCCTACTATTGTGCAGAAAACCTTACCACGAAGTTTTTTCCCTCCAAATGGTGAATTCTTCGATTTGGAGTAGAATTTGGAAGGATCAACTACCCAAGTGGGTTTGGGATTTATTATGGTGATATCTGCCGGCAGATTCCTTTTTATTCTTCCGCCATTCAAATTCAGAATCCTTGCAGGATTTATGGTC
>JBDROD010000281.1:0-14217 GCA_043810415.1 Candidatus Zixiibacteriota bacterium
CTGGGCCCAGTAGGACTTGAACCTACGACCCACTGATTATGAGTCAGTTGCTCTAACCAACTGAGCTATGGGCCCAAAGGAATTTGTTCCACAACAATATTACGGCTGAGAAACTTCCAAGTCAAGATTTTTTTATTTTTGCCGGGACAACTTCCCGCCTTTGGTGGTTCGACCTTGCTCCCTTCGACTAAGCTCAGGGACAGTGAGCGTAATCGAACTGTCACCATCCTGAGTAAATCGAAGGACGGGATGTTCCACATGAATTGTCCCTACAAAATACATCATATTTTCTTCAATTTCTCGAACTCCTTGGTCAAACGATCGGCAGTTTTGATGTCATTCTCTTGTAAAGCTTCTTTAATTTCATCTTTCAGAGTTTTCATCTTTCTATCGATCTTCAGCTTGCCGAGTGCCTTAAGGTAATCAGCGAGAAGAACGGAAGGCTCAGCCGGACCCAAGTCGAGGGTAGCGATCTGAGCGATCAGCTCTTTGGTTTTTTCGTTCTCTGTCTTGTCTATCAGACCGGCAGGAGAAGCTTTCCTTTCCGTTTTGATAAGCTCGAACAACTCCCGGTACTCAGAGCTCAAGAAATCTTCGGGTGGTAATTTTCCTGAAACCGTTTTCAAGAGTTTCCGATCTTCCATCAAAATCCGCAGAATACCCCTTTCAATCTTCTCTTGTCCAAGTAACTTTGAATCATCCTTTGCTTTGTTAGCCGTGGACTGCGGACTGTGGACTGTGGACTTAATTTTCTTCCCCACCAATTTAAAGATAGTTGGCTCATCCACTTTGAATACCTGTGCGATTTTCTTGATGAAAAGATTCTTCCGGATATCATCGGTGATCTTCTTTGCGGTCTCCGCCAGATCGCGGATCACCGTCTCCTGTTCTCTTAAGGAAAGCTGGCTGAAATCCTTTCCCAGGGATTCGCATTTGAAATCGATGAAGGTCTTGGCCTGGTTTATCTTATCCTCCACCGCCTTCTGCCCGAATTTCCTCACAAAAGAATCCGGATCTTCCCCGGGATCTAAGCTCACCACGAAAACCTCCAGCCCTTCGCTGAAAAGCAGATCCACGCTGCGAAAAGTGGCGGACTGCCCGGCGGAATCGGCATCAAAGAAAAGATAAACTTTTTCCGCATACCGGGACAGAAGATGGGCTTGATCGGCAGTAAAGGCGGTGCCGGAGGAGGCGACCACGTTTTTTATTTCCGTTTGGTATAAGGTAATGAGATCGACGTATCCTTCCACCAGAATGGCACTCCCCTTTTGCCGGATCTCCTCTTTGGAGAAGCTCAGTCCATAAAGTATTTTCCCTTTCTGGTAAATGGGAGTCTCCGGCGAATTCAGATACTTGGGCTCATCTTTTTCATCCAAAACTCGCCCTCCGAAACCGATTATCTTTCCTGAGAGGTTGAAGACGGGGAAAGTTATTCTTTTTCTGAAACGGTCGTAAGACCCTTTTCCTTCCGTTCTCGGAACCGTTAATCCTGCCTGGGTCAGTATCTCCGGCTTGATATCCTTGGTTTGGGCAAACCGGATCAATCCCTCCCATTCCGGCGGGGCAAAACCCAAGGAGAAGATCTTCTGCGTATCGGGATCAAACCCCCGTTTCTTCAAATATTGCCGCGCCAACTTTCCCGGTGCTTCCCGGTAAAGACTCTTGACGAAGTATTCGTTTGCCACCTGATTGGCATAGTATAGTTTGTCGGATAAACCACCCTGTTTCTCCCTCCAGTTTTCCTTGGGCAGTGGGATGTTGGCTTTTTTTGCCAAAAGCTCAATTGCCTCGGGGAAACTCAGCTTTTCGTGTTTCATCAGAAAATGGATCACGTTTCCCCCCTCCCCACAGCCAAAGCAGTAGAATATCTGCTTTTGGGGAGTGACGGTGAATGAGGCGTCCTTCTCCGCGTGGAAAGGGCAAAGCCCCAGGTAATTCTTCCCCCGCTTCTTCAACGGGACGTATTCGGAGATTACCTCCACGATGTCACTGGCATCGCGAATTCGGTCGATAAGCTCTGGTGAAAAAAATCCGGGCATAATCCTATTAATCTCCCTCTGTTATACACACCGGTAATTTTGTTTACCTCTCCCCCTTTGTTCCCCTTCAGGGTGAATCCCTTCAGGGTGAACCCCTCTCCACAAATGTGGAGAGGGGGATAGGGGGTAAGGTAAAAATAAAACATTAAACCAAATACCTGGACTGCTTATATTCTTCTATCTTCTTGGCCAGATGGTAGACGCAGGTCTCGGGATCATCCATTCCCGCCAAACAGAATAGATGCCTTCTGACTATGTTCTTGTCACCCTGCTTTTCCACCACATCCAGAAGGGAGCCGTTATCGCACAGCATGCATTTCTCCGGCTGGCAATCCAATTCCGTGCCGGTGTTCTTGGCGACTAATGCCTGGCTTAGGCTCCAGGTCTCGGCTTCTTCCTTATGTGGAAACTCAACATATTTGATCTTGTCCAGAATAATCCTCCCCTTGTCCGTTCTGAGCCGGGCTTTGAATTCGACCTCATCTCCCTTAGCAAACTTTAAGTTCAGCTGGGTTCTTCGGCTTATGGTTACAAAAACAGCATCCTGGAAAAGCACCCGATCTATGTAACCTTCTTGAAAGCTGATCAAATAACCGGGGAATTCCAAAATCTCTTTGGCACCATATATGATTTTTCTGAAATGCGGCTTAACCGAGTGTACTTTTCCGGAAAACTCCACCCATTTTCCTATGGTCCTTTCCAGCCACTCCTCGAACTCGTCCAAGTCCCTCTGAAAACTCTTGAATTCATCCAGACTTAAAATGATCTCCGGTTGATATTGTATCTTATCCTCAAAATAATTTTTGCAGGAAAAACAATCCCGGCCCACGTGTTTGTAACCTTTGGGGCATGACTGTCCCTTGTTCAAAAGCCGGCATTTCCACTTAAACCAGATGCATCCTTCGGGGAAACATTTTTTGTCCTTCAACACGTGATAGGCCGATACGTTCTTCTCAAAACGAAAGTGGGCCTGGTGAGGACACTTGAAGACATCCTGCCTTTTGTACTGGTTGATCAGTATTTTCTGCATAATCGCAACTGGTGGAAATGATTTAAACTCACCGTAATGTTAAAACATACGTCCTTCAAAGTCAACTCATTTTAGGAAAATGCATCAGGTGAATTGACCGCCCCATACTACCTACGGAAGGCGCAGCAGATATCCACGGACAGTACCATAAGTGAGAGCATGTGTTAAAATTAATTGTTGACAACCGTTGCCGATACCATTACATTGGCTCACCACCCCGATTTTTATCGGGGTGGTGAGTTAATAAAACCAAATCCCAGAAGGCGATCTATCAATCGCTTTTTGGACACGTATATAAAGACTGCATTGCCACCCTAGCTCAGTTGGTAGAGCAACGGACTGAAAATCCGTGTGTCCGCAGTTCGATTCTGCGGGGTGGCATAAAATTTGTTAAAAGCAGATCATGGTGGAATAAGTCAAGAAAACAATAAACTTGAGCGTGTGGTTTTTCTTTGGTTTCGATAAAAAATAACGCAGACGATCCTATAAATAAAAAAGGAGCAATAAACATGCAGAAGAAAATCGGTTTTACCGGACTGACCGTAACGCTTTTGATCATCAGTTTACTCCTCTTCTTTACCGTCGCCTGTGGCAAAAAAGCCGAACAGGCAAAAAAGCATTTTGATCAGGCGGTGCAATACGAGGAACAGAAGATGCCGGAGGAGGCTCTCAAGGAATACAAGCAAGCCATCCAGCTGAATCCCCAATATACCGATGCCCACTTCCGTTTAGGGGCTTTATATCATACCCTGAACGCATACTCCTCTGCTATAGACGAATACCAGAAGGTGCTTCAGATCGACCCTAACTACCGGGGCATTCATACCGCTATGGCTCACGTGTATTATGTCCGGGGAATGACCACCTGGGTCAAAGCCATGAAATTGGATCAAATGGCGTATTGGTATGCAGATACTTCAAGACAACTACCCTACCGGGACAAGGCCGAGCTTTTAAATTTGATAAAAACCTACCAGAATAGCCTAAAAACCGATACCACCGATGCCATAACCTTTTCCAAATTGAGCCAGGCTAATTACGTCCTGGCGGTGGATGAATATCAGAAAGCCATTCAGGAGAACCCTTCCGATACTTCCGCCATACTCTATCTGGCCTTGACCTATTCGGAACAGGGTTACCCTCAAAAAGCGATGGCCGAATACGAAAACCTGCAGAAGGTTGATCCCCGCGCGGCTGGTGTTTTGCAGAAAATGTTCGAACAGAAGGAAAAAGAAAAAGAGTATTATGAATCGATGAATAAAAAAGGGAAGTGAGACTCTTTCGAATCTATCATAAACGGTCTGACGTTTTCGGTCTTCAAACATAATTTGCATCGTACTGCACTCCCCGGGTTGAAAACTATTTAATAAAACTCGCCACCGTAGCTCAGTCGGTAGAGCAAGGGTTTCGTAAACCCTAGGTCGACGGTTCGATCCCGCCCGGTGGCTTGCTTTGGTTATTGGTTCGGGGTTCATGGTTCACAGTAAAACCTCTAGCGTAAATTCAAGGGAATAAGCGTTCGGTAGGGACGTAATAAAACAACGATTGCGATTGAAAAATATGCAGAGACAACCCTGGCTTAGCACCAAGTCCGCTCTTTGCTAGGTGTGGTTGTCCTTTTTGCTTCCAGGTTTGGCACAGGTAAAGGAAGGCTTATGATCAATAACTAAGCTTATCCGGAAACCTGAAGGTTTCCGCTACACTGATTCAACCAGAATAGATAAGGAGTAAATGTGCCGTTTTCACGTAGATTAAAGCTTTTGGTCCAGCATGTTATATTGATGCTTTTTGTTTTCCCCTTGTCGCTTTGGGGTCAGAATGGATTCCTTACTCCCCTTGAAGATACGCTCTCCCCGGCTGGCTGGCTTTATGCCGGGCCTTTTTCCGTAGGTGCCCGGGAGGGAATCATCGGAGTTATCTCAAATCCGGAAAGCTACCAGCCAAAAGAAGGTGATACGCTTTACAGTATTTTACCTCAAGGGGGAATGGTAAACTGGGAAAAGGCTGCGCCAGACTCTTTAGGCTGGGTAAATCTTCAATACGAAAACGTCTGGTGGGATACTTTGATGGATATATACGGCGTGGCCGGGATCGTGGACGCAGGGTACGCCTACACCGAATTCGAAAATACCGGAAGAAAAAGAGCCTTGGTGATCGCAGAAAGGATCGGCACTTTCTATTTAAATGGGAAAAACCATTACGGTGATCCATATGGTCACGATCTGGTCAGAATCCCGGTTGTCCTGGAAGAGGGGATCAACCGGGTGATGGTGCAGGTCAGCGGATATGGAGATCATAGGTTTTTATTTAAACTGATACCTCCGGATGCCCCGCTGATGTTGATCTCCAAAGATGCCACTTTACCCGACATAATCTCTGGTGAAAAACAAAAATTATGGGCGGGAATAACCATTCTCAATACCACTACACAAAGATTAAGAGATATCAAACTTTCTGTCGGAGATGGAAAGATAATCAAGGAAAATCAAATTAATATTCCCTCTCTTTTCCCCCTTTGTGTCAAGAAGATTCCCATATCCATCGAGCTGAATGGGCCTTTAAGTGGCACGGACACAATTTCCATTCCGGTTAAAGTTTCTTATCATAACAACTACTCGGAAGATCGCTTTATATTAAGAGTAAGAGAGAAAGGAAAAACTTACAAGGAAACATTTATCTCCAAGATAGACCATTCCTGCCAGTATTATGCCATCCTCCCGCCTAAAGATTACGATCTGCAGAAGAAATATGGGTTAATCCTGACCTTGCACGGGGCAGGAGTGGAAGCTTCCGGTCTGGTGGATTGCTTTGCGCCAAAGGATTGGGCTTTTGTGGTGGCACCGACCAACCGTCAGACATATGGTTTCGACTGGCAGGATTGGGGCAGACTGGATGCGCTGGAAGTTTTGGATTTGGTTAAAGAGAAATTCCCCATAGATACCAACCGGATCTATCTGACCGGACACTCAATGGGAGGACACGGAACCTGGCATATAGCTCTGGCTCATCCCGATCTATTCGCTGCCGCTGCCCCGGAAGCCGGCTGGACCTGCTTTCAGCTTTACATCCCCTGGTTTCTGCAAAAAAGCTACATGTTTGCCGAGCCGGGGCAAATTGCCATCCGGGATATGAGCTTGAGGGAGGATTTCACCCCCGATTTCGTGGAAAATGCCAAGAACCTCCCCTTCTTCATTGAGCAGGGTGGTTCGGACAATAACGTCCCTCCGGTACATGCGCGTCTTTTTGTCTCGCTTTTGGATCAGTTAGGTTATGCCTATCAATACAAGGAGATTCCCGGCAAGCCGCACTGGTATGAAGTCGATACTTTAAAACACGTCTTGTGTGTGGATGATCCGGATCTGATGAAT
The DNA here is from genome assembly GCA_043810415.1 of Candidatus Zixiibacteriota bacterium. GTDB lineage: Bacteria > Zixibacteria > MSB-5A5 > MSB-5A5 > SM1-73 > CAIVRH01. The sequence continues at coordinate 6,438 of JBDROD010000281.1, forward strand.
TTTCTGAAAGAGAAGAAAAGAGAACCTTTCCCCCATCAGGTCGTCTTTAAGACAACCGACCTCGGACAAAGCCACAAAAGCTACTGGGTGGATATAACCGAGCAGGAGAAGCCGTTCTATGAGTCTAAAATAGATGCTGAAGTGAGAGGAAATCGAATTAATATCAAAACCGTTAACATTCGACAGTTTGAGCTTTCGTTGTCGAAAGACTTGCTCCCCTATGGCGAGATCGATTTTCTGATTGATGGGGAGAAATTGAATTATAACTTTCGAGCAGACGAAAAACTGTCATTCTCCGAGAAGGGGGACAGATTTCAAATAGGTAAGCTTAAATCCTCCCCTCTGAGGAAAACACCGGAATTCTACGGTCCCATGAAGCAGGCGTACTTCTCCCCATTTGTGATGGTATTCGGGACCAAGGGAGATTCTGCAGCGACCGAGATCACGTTACATCAAGCCCGGCTGGAAGCTGCCCGTTGGTGGAGAGTGGGAAACGGTTATGCTGAAATCCTTCCTGATAGTGAGGTGACCAAAGAGGTAATGGAGAATTACAACTTGATCCTTTTCGGAGGACCGGAGGAGAATTCAGTCACCGCTCAGCTTAATAGAAGTTTACCTATACAAATAAGGGATGATAAAATCTTCCTGGACAAAAAAGAACTTACCGGTGATCGGATGGCTGTAGAATTCATTTATCCCAATCCACTCAATCCTAAGAAATTTGTTTTTATTCACGAGGGAACGGGTTTGGAAGGATTGAAGCTGTCGAGTTTCTTTAATCCTATTTATTCCGGAGCAGGATTACCGGATTTTATGATCTTCGATGAGGAAGTCAAATTAAAGGGTTGGGGGGGGATTAGGGCAGCTGGATTTTTTGATGCTAACTGGAAAATGGATTCAGGATTATCTTACTTTCAAAAATAAGGCAGACTTATGTTAAAAAAACCAGCATCTGATCTGAATTTTAATTTTCAGATCAAGTGCTGGTTGACCCTGCACAGAACCATGCAGGGTTACCCCCCTTATGTGATTGATAAATACGAATAAACTTATATCAGAAATTCCTCTTCGCTATCCTCACTTGTTAGCTTTATCTGCGGTCATCAACACGACTTTAACGATCTCGAGAAGGCGCTCGCAGCTGAAAGGTTTTTTGATGAACAGTATTCCACCCACCTGAAAGCTTTTGCCCTCGTCGCTTTGGGCGTCCTTGCCGGTTAAAAACACCACCGGTATGCTCTTGGTCTTTTCGCTTCTTTTCAATTCCTGACAGATCTCATAACCGTCCATGAAGGGCATCATGATGTCCAAGAGGACCAAATCGGGGAGATAGCTTTTGGCCCTCTCGATCCCGATGGTGCTGGAATTCTCCGATTTCACCTCGTATCCGGCATTCTCCAGGAAGGTCTCAACTATGTCGGTGATCTCCGGCTCGTCGTCGATCACCAGTATCTTGGCTGGCTTGACTCTTCCCCCATGTCCGGTGGATTTGATCTCTCCGGTTTTGATGATCGGAGAGACGTCCACCGGGCTGCCCTTCTCCGATTTCGGATCTAACATAGGTTCCCCTTCCGGTAAACTTCCGTTCTTCTGTCATTCAAAAGATGATTGCCAGGAGTGAAGTTCTTGTCCAAAGCCAAATCCGGATCTAGGTCCACTGTCCACACTCCTTCATCCGTTTCGTTTGCCTGGCTTAAAATATCTCCCTGCGGAGCCACCACCTGGCTTTTTCCGGTAAAAGTCAACTTTACCCCTCCTTTATCCTCGGTCCCGGTCCGGTTGGCGGTGATGGCAAATACCCCATTCTCCACGCACCGGGTGATCATGGCGCTCTGGCAGTATGCTAAAACCAGGTTGGAAGGATGACAGATGATCTGGGCTCCCTTCAAAGTCAATATCCTTGCCACCTCCGGGAAGATCCAGTCGAAGCAGATCATCATTCCCACCCTGGCCCTGCCGATGTCAATTACCTCCAATTCCTTTTCCCCGGGCGTAAACCACAGTTTCTCCCGGTCAAACAAGTGCAGCTTTCGGTAAACCCAAAAATCCCCTTCCGGTGTAACCAGAACCGAAGAATTGTATACTGCCTCCCCATCCCTTTCCGCCATTCCAAAGACTAAATTGACTTTTTCTTCTTCCGCTAACTCGGCCAATCTCAAAAAGGTGGGACCCTCCGGGATAATTTCAGCTGACCTCTTGAGTTCCTCCCCGTTTTCGAAGAGATATCCAGTGCTGAAAAGCTCTGGCAGAACCAAGAGGTCAGCTTGAGCCCCCCTTATCGAGCTTATGGCTCTTTCTAAGTTTTCATCTTTTCTCCCCCAGAGGGGAGAAAACTGATAGAATCCTACTTTCACGTTGCCTCCTTTATTTTTTCGACTTTTTCTTCTCGCACTTTAGCTTAAGGAAATAAAAAGTGAGAAAGAGTCAACGGTTTTGTGCAGAGAGACCTGTCTGTGACCTCCAAGAAAATGGTAACGGACGAGGCTTCCGTTACCAACCAGGACGGATGTTCGTTACCAATAAAGTGACTCCTTGACAATTTCACTTTAGATGTTAATTTACCCGCCATGTTTGATGAATATCCTGCCAAAAGCGAAGGCTTTCCGGAGCATTATAAGCGGAATTTTTTCCTGGGAGTGACCAACGGAGTGCTGTTCAATTTCGCCTGGGCATTCACCGCCGGCTCCACGGTTCTTCCCTGGTTTGTCAGCCGGTTAACCTCATCTAACGTTTTGATCGGGCTATCTTCGACTTTGGAAGCCCTTGGCTGGTTCATACCACAGCTGCCGGTGGCAGTAGTTACCTCCCATCATCACAAACAATTGCCCCTTTACACCAGAACCGCATACCTTAGGGCCGTGGCTTTTTTACTGATGACTATATCGCTGTTCGTATTCGGTAATAAAAATCCCGCCGGGCTTCTTTTATCTTTCTTCGTTTTCTATTCCATCTACTCATTGGGCGGGGGCTTAGCCGGGGTGGCTTTTACCGATATCGTTGCCAAGACCATCCCTCCTCACAAGCGGGGGAGTTTTTTCGGTATGCGGATGTTTTTGGGAGGAAGCCTGGGTGCCGTGGGCGGGTTGATCGTGAAAAAGATCATGGACGCTTACCATTTCCCCACAAACTTCGGCATCATTTTCAGCGTCGCTTCGGTTCTGATCCTGATTGCTCTTTTCTCCTTCTGTTACATCAAGGAGCCGGCACCGGTTTTGACCAAGGAGAAAAAGAGCTGGAAGGAGAATTTCCGGAAAGGGCGGAGAATCTTCAAAGAAGATCAAAGATTCCGGCATCTTTTTTGGGTGCGGGTTTTCGTCGGTTCCTTCGTTTTGGGTTACCCCTTCTACGTGATCTTCGCCCGTAAAGTATTGGACATATCTCCCGGGATGGTGGGGGTATTTTTAACCTTCGAGATGAGCGGTTATGTCTTATCCAATCTCCTCTGGGGGTATCTGAGCAACAATGTGAGCAACCGGCTGGTTTTATTATTAAGCTCTTTTTGTTCGGTGGTTCCTCCCCTGATTTTACTCTCCAATATATTGACTCCACTTCCGATAATGTTATTCTGTTTTATATTCTTCTTCTTGGGCTCTACCAATGCAGGTTTGGGCTTGGGAGCCACCAACTATCTTTTACATTTGGCGCCGGAAGAGGATCGTCCTCTTTATATCGGTTTCCTCCATACCCTGGTCGGTCCCACCATCTTTTTATCCGTTGTGGGCGGATTGATTCTGCAGCTGACTTCCTTTACCATCCTATATATTTTGGTCCTGCTGATCGCCGTTTTGGGCATAATCCATTCGTACCGGCTCACCCGGCTGAAAACGTAAAAGTAGAATATCCCTTGATCGGTGGTGGAATTGTCAGTTTGGTTGTTATGCGGCGAAGTCGAAATGAGCAGCGGATCTAAATAATCAACTTCTTTCGACTGAAAATTGAGGGAATGGAATGAATTTTTTAGAACCTCTAAACTGATTGTTCATTCCTCTCTTTTACTCTGGTATTGAGCGAACGAATCTAGAGGGGGAGAAGGGAGATCGAAATCCCCCTTAAATTCCCCCTTTAATAAAGGGGGAACTTACAATCCACCCCATTTGCAGAAGGAGACTATCTTGAAGGTATAAAATATCGCAGCTTCAGAGAAGCAGATTAAGCAAACCGCCGACCAGAAGCGCGGTGATAAGAAGAATCGCCACCAGTTTGGCTGCACTTTTCCAGCCCAATTCCCGGGACATGACAAAAGAAGTGGAGATACAGGGCAAATAGAGAACCAGAAACACGCAAGCCACCACCAGCTGCTTGGGCGACAGGTTTATAGACTGCAGTAATGCTATAGAAACGTCCTTTCGCAAGAAACCGGTAACCACCACAATAACCGTTTCGGCAGGAAGCCCCAGGATAAATTGAAGCGGTCCCCCCAAAATCCGGCTAACCAATCTTATCACTCCCAATATATCCAATACCCCTATGAAAAAAATGCCCAGAACGATCAAGGGCACCGCCTCCTTGATAAACGAGCTTAAGCGGAGCCAGACTTTTCGGAAAAGGATGGAAAGCTGGGGGATCCGGTAAGGAGGGATCTCACAGAGTAGTTCCGGGGTTTCGCCTTTAAGGAGTTTGTTCAAAAGGAAACTGGTGATTATGGCTACGAAGAAGAGGATACCGAAAATCAAAAAAAGGTAATTCACCCCATGCGGAGCCATGATACTTGCGATCATGGCGGTTTGGGGCATGCAGGGAGCGCTCATGAGAATCAAAGCGGTTACGATTATCTTCTCCCGTTTGGTTTCCAGAACCCGGGTTGCCAGCATGGCGGGAACCTTGCAGCCCAAACCCAGGATGATGGGAATGGAGGAGTAACCGTGAAGCCCCAGTCTGTGGAATATGTTATCCAGGAGAATGGCCAGGCGGGGAAGGTAACCCAAATCCTCCAGAAAACTCAATGCCAGATAAAACGAGAACAAATAGGGAAGGACTACCACCAATGGGATATACAACCCGGCAGATAATAGACCAAACGAACCCAGGGGATCGGCAGTCGTGCCTAAAAGCAGATCATGAATGAATTTTGCGGGAGAAATCTGGTTCACCCAGCCGGTGATCAGGGGGAGATAAAGGTTTTTAAACACCGGATCAAGCAAACCGTTGGTTAGTCCCTCACCGATCAATCGCACTATTCGGAACGTCACCCACAGAACGAAGATGGCGAAGAGAATGCCGGATACCGGCTTTAGGGTGAAATCCGACAGCCGCTCCAGAAAAGTGTGATGACGGTGTTTCACCACCTGAACCTGTTCCACTATCTGGCCGATCCTTTGCCATTTCTCGCAATCTTCAAAGGAGTAAGCTACCTTCTTCGCCCGAGGTATAGCTTCCACCAGCTTTTTTATACCTTCACCGGTTATGGCAACGGTAGGAACAACCGGAACACCCAGAAGCTCCTGCAGCTTTTCCACGTCTATGGAAACCCCTATGTGTCCCGCCTCATCCCACATATTCAAAGCCACCACCAGGGGAACGTTTCTCTTGAGCAGCTGGAGGGTAAGGTTCAGATTCCTCTCCAAGTTGGTCGCGTCTACGACATTCACCACCACGTTCTCTTTCTGCTTTATGGCCTCATCCAGCATCCTCACCGCCACCTCTTCGGCAGGTACCGACGGCTCCAGGGTGTATGTTCCGGGGACGTCGATCACCTCCGCTGTCTCCTCCCCTAATCTCAAATGTCCCCGGGTGAACTCCACCGTAGTGCCGGAATAGTTGGAGGTGATCACGTTGACGCCGGTGAGCCGGGAGAAGATCACGCTTTTCCCCACGTTGGGGCTGCCCATTAAAAGTATTTTTCGCATGGATAGTTTTTCAGATGGTCAAATTCTTGTTGAAGAGGGTATCTTTCGGTTGGTCTCCCCCCTTTTTTACTGCACCTATAAGAAAGCTAAAGGGTATCCGCTTTATCAGATATGACGTTCATTCATTATTGCATTGTCGGTTGTGAGAACAACCTCTTTCAGGCCGATCAATCAACTCACCCGTGAGGTATAAATCAATGGCTTTCTGGACTTCCGTCTCATCCGTGACCCAGGCTTCAATCCCCGCTCCTTTCAGATCATCGTATATCCTTCTGCCCATACCGTGGGAAATCACTGCCTTACAGTCCGAAAGCGCAGAAATAATCGGACCGTACCGGTCGATCTCGTGACCTGCACCTTCTAATCCGCGTGCATGCCCGGTAAAAGTATTCAGGCGATATTCTCGATTCTTTACCTCCTGGCCTTCAATGTCAAAAACCACAAATCCCCTTGTCTGCCCAAAATGTGAAGAAATGGTTATCCCTTCGTCTGAAGCAATGGCTATTTTCACGGTTTACTCTCCTTAGTTTCCAGACATTTTTCCAATTCCCTTATCCTTTTCTCCAACTCCGCTTTTTCCGCCTTAAGCTGGCCCACCTCTGCTTCAAATCCCTCTGCCGCGGGTATGGTGGGAATTCCCCGGCGACGTACTTGCACCGCATGAACGATTCTGCCGCTTTTGTCCCGGTAAAATGCATCCGGCCCAAAACCACACCGGCAGGGACCGAGGTAGGTATACCCTTCCGGAGCACTCACCGGGGTATCTGGCCAAAATCGGCCTCTATGTAATCCTCTCCCATGTCCGAACATGTTAAGAACCTCCTTTACGATTAGCTTTGAATTTAAATTTCAAACTTCCTTTCTCATTTCCTCATAATGTTTCTCTATCTTTTCCACGATCTGGTTGAATGCCTTTACTAAAGTGGAATCATCTTGCGAAAGGATGAAAGGTATCCCCTTGTCCCCTTCTTCCACAATCCGGGGATCTAGGGGGATTTGCCCAAGAAACGGAATGGCGAAATCTTTTGCGGCTTTCTCCCCTCCACCGGTTTTGAAAAGATTTATCCTCTTGCCGCAGTGAGGACAATTCATACCGCTCATATTCTCCACTATCCCGACGATTTTCATCTTCAGCGTTTTGGCGAAATTTATGCTTTTGCGGACGCTCAGAAGCGCCACGTCCTGCGGTGTGGTAACTATTACGGCATCACTTTCCGGCATCAACTGGGCAACGCTGAGCGGTTCGTCACCGGTTCCCGGCGGAAGGTCGACGATAAGGTAGTCCAAATCGCCCCAGTTTACCTCCTCCAGAAATTGACGCATGGCCCCCATTTTAAGCGGTCCCCTCCATATAACCGGAGTATCATCCTCCCGCAGCATAAAACCTATGGACATCACCACCAGATTGGGCATGGCAAATACCGGCAAAAGTCCGTCTGCTTCTCCCGTTATTTTTCTGCCTCCCAAACCCAGCATTTTAGGTATACTAGGTCCATGCATATCCCCGTCCAACAGACCGATCTCATACCCTTTCAGAGATAAAGCGATAGCCAGATTCGTCGCCACGGTGCTTTTCCCCACACCTCCTTTACCGCTCATCACCACCAAACGGTGTTTTATCCCCTCCAGATTTTCTGCCGCTTCGGTGTTGGGTTTGTTTTCTCTCTTGCTATTCATAGTACCTTCCTATTGGTATTTCAACAAAACATTTTTTTCATCTATTGGTTACCATCTTCACGCGCACGACTTCTCTCTCTACCAAATCGATTAACATCAGCAGTTATTCCTTATCAACGATATGATCAGTTGGATGGATGGCGAAAATTCTTCCAGGCGATTTTTCTCTTTGATGAAACCGGATATCATCTCTTTATTCCCGTTGAATTATGAAAATCGCTTCCCCCTGGGCAATGGTTTTGTTATTCGAATCTCTC
>JBDROD010000282.1:0-2844 GCA_043810415.1 Candidatus Zixiibacteriota bacterium
GCTTACCTCACTGACCGCTGCAATGATAAGGCAATCACTACAACCGAAAAAATACCGGCCGACCAACTCTCTCGTATTGCCAGCGAATTGTCCGATTGGGCAAATCAGTAAATTAGCCGGGTAAAAATGAAAGGAAGCATATGGCTAAAGCAGTTATGGCTACGATTAGTGATCTGTCTAACGATATTCGGAATACAAGACGTCAAACAGCTGAGGAAATAGAGCATTGGCTTTCTATGCACTTGCTCGCTAGACCTGGCAGACCAATAGCTACGATGAAGTTTACCGATTGGGTGAAGTTTAGAAAGGTGCTCAGAACGAAATATGGAGCCTTTAACCTGAAAGAGGAAAAAGAAGCCTCGCCTAATGGCGAGCCGCTTTCCTCTCCCCAGCAAGCTGAGGGGTATCCAGCGGAGCAGCAATGAAGATAATCAAGTATCTAACTACCGAAAATATCGTCAAGGGCGAAGAGAGTAGTTTTAACCTTTTCACGGTTTTATTCCGGGATAATGCCGGCAATGAATATAGTTGGGCTCCTAAATGGGCCGATTTGCAACTGATTTTTCTCCGAGGTTGCATGACGGAGTATTACAACTCGGAAGCCAAGGATATCATGCCCGAACTCACCGATTTTGAACGTATTGCTCAGCGGGTTGTTGACCGGCGGTATTAAACCTAAAAGAATCGAGGTACGATATGACAGAACGAGGCTTTGATACTGGATTTTGGACAAACCCCGATATCGTACCTTTACCCACTGAGGCAAAAACGCTGTATATTTACCTATGGACCAACGCTCATTGTAACCAGGCAGGTCTTTATGAAATATCCCTTGAGACCGTAGCCTTTGAAACTAGATTATCCAAGGATGGCCTTCCAAAACTTTTTTCACTGATCGAATCGAAAGTCAAGTGGTATCCAGAACAAAACCTGGTCTGGGTTAAGAACTTTATTAAACGCCAGTCTCGTTCTTCGAAGTTCCTGATCGCCGCGGCGAATTCTCTCAAGAATATTCATCTTAATGGAGCCATCACGGAGCTTATTCAGTATAATGCGGAAAAGTATAATATATCGATACCATATCAATATCCTACCAGTAGCATATCGATACCTCCTTATGCTGGTGCTGGTGCTAGTGCTATATCTTTATCTAATAAGGGGGGGGGGAGGGAGGAAGACTTGGAAAACGCGAAAATTTCCAAACTTTATGAAGAGAATATTGGTCAGATAACCCCGGTTGTTGCGGAAAACCTAAAGCATATTAGAGACCAATTTTCTGCACAATGGTTCGAGGCAGCATTGAAAGAGTCTGTGAAGTCAAATGCTCGTAATTTGAAATATATCACTGCCATTCTGGAAAGATGGAAGACTGAAGGATTTGAGTCACCACAGAAAGGAGGCTTCAATGGTCGAGAACCCAAAGGTACCAGGAATGGTACCGATAGGAGATTTGTTAAAGGATCTGCCCAAAGTACTGGGCGGACAACAGGATGGACCGCCGACGAGCTCCGCGCCGGACTCAAGCCAAAGTGAATGTCCGGTCTGCCAGGGATATCATTTTGTGCATCCCTTAAAGGATAACGGCCGTCCGGATTACTCGGTCGTTGTACCCTGTAGTTGTGTTGAGGCACAGCTTGAACAGGAAAAAAGGCAGCGGATAAGACGTGCCTGTGAGCTGCCGGCAGCCACTGCCCACATGACATTCGAGAAATTCATTCAGCATCGAGGTACGCATGATGCCTATAGTCTCGCCCTGGCACTCGCTGAGGAAACAGGATCCGCTAACTGGCTGACTATAAACAGTGACTCTGACCGGGGTAAGACCCATCTACTGATCGCCATATGCCGGCGCTGGCTTGAACGGGGTCTGGTGGCTCGTTATGCCTATGTTCCACTGCTGCTCGAGGAGCTGCGGCGTGGTTTCCGGAAGGAAGGGGATGACTCTTATGAGGCTCGTTTCGACTTCTTTCTGAATGTTCCGCTGCTGGCGCTGGACGACCTGGGAGCGGAAGACCGAACACCGTGGGTTCAGGAGAAGTTGGACACAATTATAGACTATCGGCTGGTTACCGGGCTGGCGCTGGCGGTAACCACGAATTGTCCCTTGAGTGAGATCCCCTTCCGGATGTCCAGCCGGCTAAAGCGAGGTGGCCAGGTCGTTATTATTGATACCAAGACCTACAGCGAAGTGAAGGAGGAGGGGTTGCGTGAGGTGGATGGAACGGAAAGATAAACTAAATCTTGAAAAAGCAAAACCGCGTTATTATCAAATGGAGGCTGGGGGGATGCTTAAAATGCCACGGATCGATGTATTGTGAGGAAGTTGGGACTTGGCACTGTCTAAATTGTGGATGTGTAAAAGTAGAACTAGGGTCAAAACCCCTCCCCAGGAAAGGTCGTAAGAGACGTGCCTGAACACCCTTGCCCGAATTGTCATTCTACCAGCTGGTGGTTGAGGCAAACCAAGGGAAAGCCCGAATGGATATGTTGTGTTTGCCATCCGCCGCCGGCAGGATTGGAAGTAGAAATTCAAGAATTGGAGGATAAAAATGCCAAGCGAAACAGCGAAGAAACTAACGGAGCTAATCAAGGAAGTGGACAAAACACTCCAGGATGGGAAGAAACTCTTTGAAAAACTACAATCCCTATCTGTGACCATTAAGGCCATCTTACCCAAAGGTGAGGCGCAGGATGATTCCCAAGACACCAGTAAGGAGAGGTGACTTGAAACTATGCGAGCTGTGCCACGGGTTGGCGGAGATAGCCTTGTATGATGGCAGCGATGAGCAACTTGACCCCTGTCCGATTTGCTCTCGTTCACCCTGGGCCAGGGCTAGGGGTACC
>JBDROD010000283.1:0-2641 GCA_043810415.1 Candidatus Zixiibacteriota bacterium
TACCGAGGTAACCATCGGCGATGTAGAGTATCTTATAATGCGGGAAAGTGACATTTTTGCAATCATGGGATAAATCGTCCACAGTCCACAATCGGCTGTCCACTGTTTAAATGATTTTAGCAGCGGACTGCAGTCGGTGGATAGCGGACAAAAAGGAGGTTCTAGGATATGCCTAAATTAATCGAATTCAATTCGCAAGCACGAGAAAAGCTCAAAAGAGGGATTGACAAACTGGCAGATACGGTAAAAGTTACATTGGGTCCGAAAGGGAGAAATGTAGCTTTAGACAAAAAGTGGGGTTCTCCGACTGTTACCAAAGATGGTGTAACCGTTGCCAAGGAGATAGAGCTTGAAGATCCCTTTGAGAACATGGGAGCCCAGATGGTTAAGGAAGTCGCTTCCAAGACCTCGGACGTGGCAGGTGATGGCACAACTACTGCCACCGTTCTGGCGCAAGCGATATTCCGGGAAGGTTTGAAGAACGTAACCGCCGGTGCCAATCCCATGGCGCTTAAACGAGGTATCGGGAAAGCTGTAGACACGGTAGTAGAGGAACTGAAGAAGCTCTCCAAGCCCGTCACCAGCAAAACCGAGATATCCCAGATAGGAACCATCTCGGCTAACAACGACAAATCCATTGGGGATTTGATCGCCGATGCCATGGAGAAAGTCGGCAAGGATGGGGTGATCACGGTGGAAGAGGCCAAAACCACCAAGACCGAATTGGAAGTGGTCGAAGGAATGCAGTTCGATCGCGGTTACATCTCCCCCTATTTCGTCACCAATCCCGACACCATGGAGGCGGCATTGGAGGATCCTCTGATTCTGATCCATGACAAGAAGATATCGGTAATGAAGGATCTTTTGCCTCTTCTGGAGAAGACCGCTCAATTGGGCAAGCCCCTTTTGATCATCGCGGAGGAAGTAGAAGGAGAAGCCTTAGCCACTTTGGTGGTGAACAAGTTGAGAGGTACTCTCAAGGTCTGTGCAGTCAAGGCTCCGGGTTTCGGGGAAAGAAGAAAGTCCATGCTGGAGGATATTGCAGTCCTTACCGGTGGCAAACCGATCTCCGAAGAGCTGGGATTTAAACTGGAAAACACCGTGATCTCCGATCTGGGGAAAGCCAAAAGAATAACCGTGGACAAGGACAACACCACCATAGTGGAGGGTGGCGGCAAGACCGAGGAGATCAAGGGAAGGATCAATTCCATAAAGAAACAGATAGACGAAACCACCTCCGATTATGACAAGGAGAAACTGCAGGAGAGATTAGCCAAGTTAGCCGGCGGCGTAGCAGTTATCAACGTAGGAGCAACCACCGAGACAGAGATGAAGGAGAAGAAAGCCCGGGTGGAGGATGCACTTCATGCCACTCGCGCTGCGGTGGAGGAAGGAATAGTCCCCGGTGGAGGCGTAGCCTTCTTGAGAACCCTACACGCTCTGGACAATTTAAAGATCGAAGGTGATGAAGCAGTTGGAGTCTCTATTGTGAAGAAGGCCCTAGAGGAGCCTATCCGCTTGATTGCCGAGAATGCGGGAGTCGAAGGCTCGATCGTAGTCAATCAGGTTAAGCAGAAAAGCGGAGCTTTCGGTTTCAATGCTGAGACTGAAAAGTACGAGGATTTGATGATCTCCGGAGTAATCGATCCCACCAAGGTCACCCGGATTGCTTTGGAGAACGCCGCTTCTATCGCCTCGCTTTTGATTACCACAGAAGCTCTGGTAGCAGACAAACCGGAGGAGAAAAAGACGCCTCCGATGCCCTCGGGCGGCGGATACGGCGGTGACATGTACTAAAAACAAGGTGATAGGTTTAAGGTGAAAGCGAAAACCAGAATCCCGGAGACGGGGTTCTGGTTTTTTTGTTGTGGTGAGCGGGAGCAAAATTCTAGAGTCCCCCTCTCCCTTGATCCCTCTCCCACAAGGGGAGAGGGAAAATCTGGGGGGGGCTTGGGGGGCTTGGGGAAGATTGTTTTTTCATTTTTTCAATTTTCTTGAGGAAATAGGTATGCCATTCCAACTGGATGAAATGGTGGGCTTGTGATACTGATGGTTCTGACCTTACTGGTATTAAGGACGGTCGTTTTTGAGTTTTCATAATCACTCTTAGAAATGAGATAAAACGTTCAAATTGTGAGACCTATCTATTTGCGTTTCTGGCGTTTCTGGTGTTTCTGGTGTATCTGGTGATGATTTTTCATTTTTTAATTGTCCAAATTCAAAGTAAATAAATTAATCATTTTGTATCTAAAGGAATGGGTTACTCTTTGTTTTTCTTTCACTACTCCCCTCATATATTCCGCTCCCATCCTTTTCACCATCAAAATACTACAAAAATTGTAGGTGGAGAGGGGGACAGAGGAGGAAAGGTTATTCTATCCGGCAACTAAAGCTGGCGGACGCCCCGTCTGGGACGGCAATAGATAATCTTATACCATTGAAGTTTGCTTCGATAAACAGATAAGTATAACGGGCGAATCTGAAGATTCGCCCCTACAGACATTCCTGCGGGGCTGGTCATGCCATAAGCAGATTCGAATCACGCCTATGTAATCTCCTCTTTGTTCCCCTCCCCCTGTATCCCTCTCCCACAGGGGGCATGAACCATTCGGTACATACCGGATGAGAGGGAAAATTCTTT
>JBDROD010000284.1:0-7419 GCA_043810415.1 Candidatus Zixiibacteriota bacterium
CATTCTTAAGGGAAGGAGAAGGAAATGCAAACCCAAATAAAAAGCAAATGGGTTTATGGCATCATGGGGGGGTTAGTATTAGGAATGACCATTTTCACTTTTAGTTGCGGGAAAAATGAGGAGGGCAGAGTAGAGGCGCAAGAAAGAAGTCAAAAGACTGCTGTGCCTATTCAAGCGGGTCAAACGCAAACTACTCCATCAATAGCTTCGCAAAGGTTATCCCAAGCCATGACAAACGGCAAATATGTGTATCTTTTTTTCTATGAGCCTGACAATGCTGATTGTCAAACCATGGCAAAGAACTTAGATGCTTTTGCCCGAAGGAACAAGAAAGATGTTGAAATCATTAAAGTCGATCGCAAGGATCCGAACAACAGTGACATCGTAAACACGTTGAAAACCCAAACCGCTCCCATACCTCTTACCCTTTTGTTCGATCCCAGCAGCGCTATTGTGGCGGCTTTCACCAAAGTTGTCACTCCGGATGAGCTTTTGCAGGCTTTCCCTTCAACCAAGAAAGCTGAAACTCTGAAATATATGCAGCAAGGCAAAGGAGTGATCCTCTGCTTCAGCAACAAGAAAATGTCCTCCAGAGGAGACGTTCAATCCTGTTGTTCTCAGGCAGAGAATCAACTGGCAGGGAAAGCCGAATATATCAGCGTTGATTTGTCGGATCCAAATGAAGCGGCTTTCATAAGGGAATTAAAAGTCGATCCCAATACGTCTGTCCCGGTTACTTTTGTGGTAAATTCCCAGGGTCAGGTAACTGGAAAATATGATGGTGCTGTACAGGTCAATAACTTAGTTGCGGCGGCAACAAAGGTAGTTAAAAGTGGATGTTGTCCTCCGAGCAGTGGCAAGAGCTGCGCACCTACCACTGCCCAAAAGAAATGAACGGAAAAAGCAAACTATATTTGGAGAATAATATGAATCTAAGAAGAATCATACTGAAAGAACTTTTAGAAAGAAGAAAGCAGTTCCTCACCAGCTTCATTGCCATCTTGTTGGGCATAATCGTTATAGTGGCGGTTAAATCCGTTTCCAATTCCTCAGAGAAGGCAATCGCCATTCAACTGGATAACCTGGGAGCGAACATACTGGTTTTACCTCAAACCACTACTATCGATAATTACTTCGCGGCGGATATAAATGCCCCCGAGATGCCGGAGGAATATGTGGAGCGGATCGCCAGTTCCTCCATCCAAGGTGTGGATAACATGTCTCCCAAACTATCTGCACGGATGAATATAGGAGAACATTCCTTTGTCCTAACCGGCATCCTGCCAAAAAATGAGTTAGCTTCCAAGCCCATCTGGCAAACCTCCGGATTTGCCGATCCGGGTCTGCAGGCCGCTTGCGACCCCAATAACATTATGAACACCAGTCGGGGTTATGAAGACCCCAAGCTCCAAAGAAAGGTTATAGATTCGTTGGGTGAATATGAATGCATAACAGGCAGCGATGTCGCCTCGAAATTGAATTTGAAGGAAGGTTCTCCGCTGGAAATCAAAGGGACTGAATTAAAAGTCTCCAGCATACTCCCCCAGACCGGAACCGTGGATGATGGTAGAATCTTCGTTCACCTCCGAACCGCTCAAAAAATCTTAGGAAAAAAAGGGGTGATAAACGCTATTGAGATCATGGGATGCTGTTCTGCCATCTCCGAGGGTCTTTTGGGAAATCTTAGAAATATTTTGCCCGATACCAAGATCACCACTATCAATCATATTGTTCAGACTCAGGTAAAGACCAACAATACTATGGCTAAGTTCTCCGTGATATTTTTGATTATCATAATTCTGGTGGGGGGTATCTCCATAGGCAACTACATGTGGTCGAATGTGGAGGAGCGGAAAAAAGAGATCGGCTCCCTGTTAGCCATGGGTGCATCACCTCAGAATATATACTACATCTTTATTGGTAAAGCGTTGATTCTGGGAGTGGTGGGTGGGGTGGCTGGGTATTTGCTCGGCACTTTGGCCGGGATGATTCTCGGACCTCAAATAGCTGATGTTAAAGTGTTGCCGGTTCCGCTGCTGTTTGTGTGGGCACTGATCATAGCAGTCGGAGTCAGCGTTATTGCCTCTTATTTTCCGGCAAGGAGAGCGGCTAAGATAGACCCGGCTTTAATCTTACAGGAGATATAGATGATCAAAATAGAGAATCTCTCAAAGAAGTACAATAGCAAAAGGAATTCCGTTGTAGCGCTTAATGAAGTCTCGCTGTCCATCGAAAAAGGAGAATTCATTTCCATCGTGGGTCCTTCCGGCTCGGGCAAAACCACTTTGCTTTTGTGCATGGGAGGATTGATTCACCCATCGGTCGGAAAAGTCAACATTGATGGGGCTTCGATCTATGATATGGATATAAAAGGACGAGCCGCTTTTCGACTGAGAAACCTAGGTTTCGTTTTTCAAACCTTCAATCTGATACCATACCTGACTGCTTTGGAGAACGTTCAAATTCCCTTATCATTAGCTGGAACCGCTAATGGCAACCAGACCGAAAGAGCAACGGAATTATTAGAGAAATTGGGATTGGGGGACAGGCTTAACCACAAACCCCGGGAGCTAAGCATCGGGCAACAGCAAAGAGTCGCTATTGCCAGGGCTCTGGCTAATAATCCAAAGATAATCATGGCGGATGAGCCGACCGGGAATCTGGATCCGAACACGACCAATGAAACGGTGGCTTACTTAAATTTACTCAACCAAACGGGGATTACCGTAGTCATGGTGACCCATAATCCGGGTGTGGCTGAGAGCGCTCAAAGAACGTTAAAATTAGTAGATGGAAGGTTGATAGAATAAGTCACTATTTCCATGCAGGATGACGGACACCTAAAATATGGTTCTTCAATTGCCATAAGCAAAAGCGTCAGAGACGGGGGTGCCCATGACGAACAAGAAACAGTAATTCTACCATTTCTGATAAGTAAATCCCACATTAAAGGAGTAGAATAATGACAGCTCTGAAACGGAGAAAGCTTTCATTATTAGACCGATTCCTAACCTTATGGATTTTCATCACCATGGGGATAGGCATCGGGTTGGGTTATTTTTCGCCATCCGTGACCAGATTGATCACCAGCCTGCAGGTGGGCACCACCTCCATTCCCATTGCAGTGGGCTTGATCCTGATGATGTATCCCCCCCTAGCCAAGGTCAGATACGAGGAGCTGGGGAGGGTTTTCAAGGATACGAAGATTATGGCGTTGTCATTAATCCAGAACTGGGTTATCGGCCCGGTACTCATGTTCCTTCTGGCGATACTTCTGCTCCCCGACCGACCGCATCTGATGTACGGCGTCATCCTTATCGGACTGGCACGCTGCATCGCCATGGTGTTCGTGTGGAACGAATTGGCCGAGGGGGACACGGAATATGCCGCAGCGCTGGTGGGATTAAATTCCCTGTTTCAGGTCTTCTTTTACTCCATCTATGCCTATGTATTTATCACCGTTCTACCCGGTCGGTTGGGAATCGCCGCAGGTGCCGCGGTTAACGTAACCATCGGACAGATCGCCAAAAGCGTTTTCATCTACTTGGGAATCCCTTTCATCGCCGGCATAGTCACCCGTTTCGTTCTGATTAATGTTAAAAACAAAACCTGGTACGAAGAGAGATTTATCCCCAAAATATCCCCGGTCACTTTAGTGGCACTGCTTTTTACCATCATGGTGATGTTCTCGCTGAAAGGGAACTATATCGTTCAGCTTCCCTTAGACGTCCTCCGGGTGGCTATCCCCCTGCTTTGTTACTTTCTACTCATGTTCTTTGTGAGTTTCTACATGTCCTATAAATTGGGGGTTAATTACGAAAAAACCGCCACTCTCTCTTTTACCGCCGCCAGTAACAACTTCGAACTGGCCATCGCCGTGGCAATAGCGGTGTTCGGCATCAACTCGGAGGAGGCATTTGCCGCGGTCATCGGACCTTTGCTGGAGGTGCCGGTTTTGATCAGCTTGGTGAACGTGGCTCTGCGATTAAAAGGCAAATACTATAAGGCAGCTCCAGCCGGATGAAGCAGCTTGATCTTTTTCCGAAATAATAAACTCCTCTTAAACCATCTTATTTTTCTGTGGGTTATGATGCTTTAAAGTACGATGATATGCTGTCGAAGATTTAACATAAGAAGGGGAAGGTCATTTATAGAAACATCCGGTTTTATCTCGAAAATTCATTTTTCTGCTCTCAAAATAACCAATAAGTTTTTTTTAAAATCAAAAAAGTCAAACAAACTTTCGTAAATGTCTTATAAAAGAGAGTTGACAACAGGTTGATTTAAGTTATATTGATCATACCATGGATTTTGCGGACAACTAACCACGGAGGAGCGAATGAAGAAAGCAATGGGGTTGGTGATTTTTTTCGTATTTCTATTTTTTGTCAGCAGCGTTATACAGAACGTTTTCGCCGGCTCACCAAAACTATTGATCCCCGAAACCACTTTTGATTTCGGCTATACCCCCACCAAAAGCACGGTCAGCCATTATTATCTGGTCAAAAACGTGGGCACCGACTCTTTGAAGATTGAAAACGTCAAACCCGGTTGAGGATGCACCAAGGCTCCGCTTATGAAATCGGAGCTGGCTGTCGGTGACAGCACCTGGATAGAATTGATCTTCACTACGGGTAACAACAAGGGCACGGTCAGCAAAAGCGCCAAAGTTACCACCAACGACACCATCGTCGGCGGGGTGAGCATCTCCTTTAAGGTGAACGCGGCAGAGCCGACCGATTCGGTTCTCAAGTTAGCCGCCCAGCCTTATGAATTGGATTTCGGTCCCATCGAGCAGAAGAGAAGGCCCAAGCTGGAGACCGAGATTACCAATCAGAGCCAGGATGAGATGGAGCTGCAGATAGTGGCATTTCCTCCCGATTATTTCAAAAAGGTGGAATTGTCCGATACCGACCTAAAACCTGGAAAAGATACCAAACTCAAAGTGGAATTGACCAGGGAAAGGGAGGAGGAGCAGTTCCGGAAAACCATCACTATCGAAGGTAGATCAAAGGTTAATAATAGCAAATTCAGGCTGTCTATTCCGGTGATAAAGGGGATTGGAGAAGCGGGAGCTGCCAAAAAGGAAACGGCTGCTCAGAAGAAATAACCGGCTAATCGGAACCCACTCTGATTTTGGAACAATCGAGCTTTGATTTTAACCCAACCGGTTTTTTAGTTACGAACCCCGCCTGTGGCGGGGTTCGTTCTGAAATGCCAAGCATTAACCTACAGAACTAAGATTTTCAGATTCCGAAGAAGGAGTTTTTAACTTGTGTTTTATAA
Organism: Candidatus Zixiibacteriota bacterium; assembly: GCA_043810415.1. Lineage (GTDB taxonomy): Bacteria > Zixibacteria > MSB-5A5 > MSB-5A5 > SM1-73 > CAIVRH01. The sequence goes on from JBDROD010000284.1 coordinate 5,287, forward strand.
GCAGAAGGTGGATTTTCCCTTTATCCGTGGCGGTAATAATCAGCATCCTTTTGATAGGATGCAAAAAGAGAGAGAAAGCCGATCCCGGTACCGAAAACGCTGAAACCCGGGCAAACCAAAACATCAAGGAATCACCCGAGGAGGGCTTTACAGCTCCGGGCTTCACCCTGCAAAACCTAAACGGCTCTCCGGTCAACTTGAGCGATTTCAGGGGTAGGGTGGTGCTGTTGAATTTCTGGGCGAGCTGGTGCGGTCCCTGCAAAAAGGAGATCCCCGCATTGAAGAGATTATACCAGGTCAGGAAAAGCCCCGACTTTGAGATACTGGCAGTCAGCCTGGACCGAACTGCCGGTGATAAGGTGGCTTCCTTTGTGAGCGCAAATCTGATGGAGTTTCCCATTCTATTGAATCCGGATGGGGATATCGGCGGGAGATATTGGGTGCGGGGAATCCCCACCTCGTTTCTTCTGGACAAGACGGGTATAATAAAATGGAAGGTAGTGGGGGGAAGGGAGTGGGATGGTGCGGAGGTCTTGAGCCGGATAGATCAACTCCTGTCGGAATAGGGAAAAGGTTTTTACGGATAAAATTCAAAATAAAAAACCGGGTTGACTCGTTATATAGAATGTGGATATAATATTTTCCTCCGTCCCATTCTACTCTACTCTGAGTTCCTGCCCCCCTCTCAGGTAGATAAATGGAGACGGAGGATTTTTTTGCCCCGCCCAACCCAGAGCTTCAAGGGTCATGGGGCAAGGGTCAGGATGATGCCATCCGGAAAGCAGGAAAGGTTTCACTACCTGGATGGTCTTCGGATAACGAATTAATTCCGCTATGCTTTCTGCAAGGCGATTGTATTTTGAGTAAGCTAAATCACAAAGCATGAATAGAAATGAAATCCAGATATGAATAATCCAAAAATCGTTACACATAAAACCAAAGCCATCGGACTGATTTCCGGCGGGCTGGACAGTATCCTGGCTTTAAGGGTGATACTGGATCTGGGCATGGAGGTGGTGGCGCTCAACATGAAAACACCCTTCTGCACCTGCGATAGCCAGGGGAAATGTTTTTCCCAATCGGTAACGGAGGAGCTGGGCGTTCCTCTGCGCCGGATTTATGGGGGGGAGGACTACATTCAGATGGTCAAGCATCCCCGGCACGGGTACGGGAAGAACATGAATCCGTGCATAGACTGCCGCATATACCTCTTCTCCAAAGCCCGGGAAATCATGGAAAAGGAAGGAGCGGATTTTGTTTTCACCGGTGAAGTGTTGGGCGAGAGGCCCATGTCTCAAAGAAGAGAAGCCATGGACCTGATCGAACGGGAATCGGATTTGAATGAAAAAGTGCTCCGTCCTCTTTCGGCTAAGCTCTTAGCACCCACTTTAGCGGAAAAAGAGGGGAAGATCGATCGAGAGAGGCTTTTCGATTTTCAGGGGAGGTCCCGAAAGCCTCAATTGGAGCTGGCAAGCAGATTAGGGATAAAGGAGTTTCCCACCCCGGCGGGTGGTTGTCTTTTAACTGATCAGAACTTTGCCCAGAAGATCAAAGATTCCTTTATATATAAGGAAGACTCCTTAAGGTACATCCACCTCCTGAAAATAGGACGTCACTTCCGCCTCCCCACCGGAGCCAAGGTGATCGCGGGAAGAGATCAAAAGGAGAATGAGATTTTGATGGCTGTTTCTTCACCCTCCGAATTGAAATTCACCGCTCACGGCTGCAAAAGCTCCTATGTTCTTCTTCTGGGGGAAAGCTGCCCGGATAATCAGACCTGGGCAGCTAGGATCTGCGCTAAGTATTCCGATAGAGAGAATCTGGCGACTCTTCCGGTGAGGATTTGGACGGAATCGGTTGAGCAGTTCACCCTGTTGGAAGTTGAGCCATTGGATGAAACCATTCTTTCACCTCTTAGAATAGGAGGGTGATTTAATAGTCCACCGTCGACCGTCCTCCGTTATGCACCAAGTGGTATTTACCACAATTTGTGGCAAAATCCAAAACTTTCCATCTAAAATCGCCAAACCGATAAGGAAAAATTTGCTACAACAACCAAGTATCGGGTTGCATTTTTTCTGAATTGACTTGCATACGAGTATACAACCGGAATAGCTCCGGTTTTTATTTTGA
>JBDROD010000285.1:0-3303 GCA_043810415.1 Candidatus Zixiibacteriota bacterium
ATCTTAAGTTTCAGGAGTTTGATCCAAAAATAATTATCTCCCAGACTATCAGCAATAAGCTGAAAGTTGATTTTATGAAAAAAAGCCTTTGGATGCCGCTTAAAGAGGAAGGAAATGCGCTGATTATTCTGGTAGATGACCACCATGATCTCCAGAAAAAAGATGCTATTGAGCAGTGGGTAAAATTTAACTGGACTAAGGCTAAAAGAATTGAATATTGGGTTTCTCTGCCCGAAGATATCATTCAGTTTATAGACAGCGTCACCCAACAACAACCAGGAAAGAAGGAAGTCAATATTCAAGACATCCTCGGGGGACTTGAAGTTGAGACCGACGAACTGGAAGCGCCCACCGGCATTGATGAAGTAGAGGAATCAGATAGTAAAATTGTGCAGTTAGCAAATAAGATTATAATTGACGCCTATAACATGGGCATCTCGGACATTCATATAGAACCATACCTCGGCAAAAAGGATACCGAGATTCGGTTTCGCCAAGATGGGATGTGCTTTAAATATTTAGAAGTACCTCCCAGTCACACCAATGCCCTCATCTCCCGATACAAAATCATGGCCAAATTAAAAATCGAAGAGAAACGCCTCCCCCAGGATGGCAAGATCAAAATGAAATATAAAGGAAAGGATGTAGAGCTTCGGGTGGCAACTGTTCCCACTGCCGGGGGTAATGAAGACGTGGTCATGAGAATTTTGGCTGCAGGAGAACCTATACCAGTGGAGAAGATGAATTTCTCGGAACGGAACTTAGCAGTTTTTAAGAAACTCTCAGAGAAGCCCTATGGTCTTATTCTGGTTGTTGGCCCCACTGGTTCGGGAAAAACAACAACACTTCATTCGGTGCTTGGCTACATTAATAAGGTAGAACGAAAAATCTGGACCGCTGAGGATCCTGTCGAAATCACCCAGTATCGGCTTCGCCAGGTTCAAATTAACCCCAATATTAAAACGCAGGACGGCCATAAGTATGATTTTGCCACTGCCATGCGCGCTTTCCTCCGGGCAGACCCTGATGTAATTATGGTGGGCGAGATGCGAGATCAGGAAACAGCAGGGACAGGGATCGAAGCATCTCTAACCGGTCACCTGGTTTTCAGTACCCTCCATACCAACAGTGCCCCGGAAACGATTACCCGGCTGATTGACATCGGACTCGACCCCTTCAACTTTGCCGATGCCTTATTAGGAATATTAGCGCAGCGGCTGGTAAGAACAATTTGCAAGAACTGTAAGGAATCTTATCATCCCCCCCAGGAAGAGTTTGACCGGATAAGAAGAGATTATGGTGAGGAAGCGTTCGAGAAATTAGGAATTGTCTATGACGAAAAGTTCGTACTTTACCGGGGAAAAGGGTGTGAGGCTTGCAATTCTATCGGTCTTAAAGGACGCACCGGTATTCATGAAATGCTCGAAGGAACCGACGAAATTAAAAAACTTATCCAAAAGAAAGGCACGGTAGAAGAAATCCGTAAAACAGCCATGGGACAAGGAATGACCACCCTTCTCCAGGACGGTCTGTTAAAAGCCATTAAGGGAGATACCACCGTAGAACAGGTAAGGAGGGTATGTATTAAGTAAACCTTTTCGAGTAAACTGGTTTATATCCCACCGGGTAATGTTAACCCCGGCTTCTCAGTGCTTCTTTCTTTCTTTTTCTCTCCGAATTTTATTGTTTCTTTCCTAGTGTCACGAGAGTAATTTGGATCATCCCAATTGAGAGAAATTTCCTTGACCTCCTGTTCACCTAATTCCACCTTCAGATCGAATTTATGCGAAACTGTTTTTGCTTTCTCCGCAACCTCCGTTTCCGTGTTGAATATTTTCAACTTGTGTTTACCCGGTGTAACGTTTATCTCTAACTTTTCCCTGAGGAAACCTGCTTCCTGATCGTCCAGTTCCACATAGAACCCGGGTTCATAAATTGGGTTAATAAGAACAATCCTGGTATTGTTTTGGTTCTCCGGCGGTTTATAAATCTTTTTGCCCCCACACCCCCAGCATATCAACATACTCAGTAGTATTCCTATCGCAAAACCAGTTCTACAAATAGAGAAAAATTTGAGTGCCACGTTAACCATCCTTTTTACCAATATAGAAATTTTATAATATTGTTGTTCTTCTTCCAAAAGCCACGCTAAAAGGTAGATAAACCTAAGCTCCTGAAGATTCCTTATTATAACAAGTTTTGTTCACCATTCAAGGAAAATGCATAGCGCCTATCATTGTTCAACCACTATAAAAGTATCCTGATATCCTTTGGTCTCTAATTCCTTCTGAGTTTGTAACGTCTCCTCAAAGGTATTATACTTCCCCACCCTAACCCGATAAATTATCCCATTGGGAGAATCAAAAGGAGATATATACACCGGAGTGTAATGGCAGGATAATTTTTCTTTAAGGCGCGTTGCATTTCTGAAGTCTTCAAAAGCTCCAACCTGAACGGTAAAACTCCCGGTCCAATAAAGGGGGGTTGAAGGAGAAGTACCAACTACTTTTAATTCTACCGGGACGGTTCCGGGTCCAATAAGACCTATGTCCCGCGCTCCGGTATAGGAAAGATCAATGATACGATCTTTCACAAAGGGACCCCGGTCATTGATTCTCACCGTAGTTTTTTCACCACTTAATACATTCTTGACTTCAACATGGGTACCAAAAGGAAGGATCCGGTGAGCAGCAGTGCCGGCATACATATTATAGATTTCACCACTGGAAGTTCTTCTTCCATGAAATTCTCCACCATACCACGAGGCAACTCCGCTCTCTTTATAATCTTCAACCTTACCAAGCGGATAATACACCTTTCCACCTACCTCATAAGGAGGCGGTGCCTTTTTCTCTCCTGGAGGTGGAATGGTGATCGGAGGAGGGATTTTGGCTCGAGAACATCCGATTAACCCACAGATAAAACCAACAATAATAATGGCAAGAAAAGTCCTCGGTTTCAATCTCCTTTCCCCTTGAACACTAGCCTCTTATGTACAAACCATGATAATTAAAACTCGGCTTCACTACAAGGAAAACCTTCCCTACGAAGCTATTTTTATGAAATCATGTCCTCATGATATATAATGAGCTCGGGTAAGGTATCAGGATTACGTTTGATTTTAGAAAATATTTTTTTCTCCACCTGGATATTTTGCTCTTCAAGCTTTTTTAACCGAAAACACGCCTCGGGGGTGACTCCATAACGATTAACGAGGTCTTGAAACCGTTCTGCTAAGGTTACAATACTCTCCTGGCAAACCCGCTTGTCCGCATAATTTACGATCTCTTCTGCACTTATTTG
>JBDROD010000286.1:0-6072 GCA_043810415.1 Candidatus Zixiibacteriota bacterium
TCCTCGACCCCCTGAACCCTTTTTTCAAAAGGGTCAATCATTCTTTCACCAACAACACGTTCACCGCTTTTACTATCGCCTTGACCTTATCGCCCTTCTTGATGCCCAAATCCTTAAGCGAGTCCACCGTCATCACCGAGCTGACCGATGAACCCGCCTCTATCTTCAGCCGGACCTGACACATTATATTCCCCTTCTTGATCTCCACCACCTTTCCCGCCAGCTGATTTCTGGCTCCGTATTTCATGGCGACTTCTCCTTTCCCGGATAAAATAAGTCAAAGGTTGATAGCTTGTAATCAACATTTTCTGATCCCTACCCTGTCCATTACAGAATAATTTGACGTCGTGTTTATGTCAAGATGAAACATTTTTGAAGATACAATTTATTGCATCAGGACCTTGTTCAGGCATGAACATTGATCGTCAAGAGTATGCATCTGACGCAACTGCTAATATTTATCTTGACATCAAACTTATTTTGACCTTCTTCTTTAAGCATTGGAATGTTAACAAAGAAGTATTATGTCTAACCATATTATCCGGAGGGTGATGCTATGTTCCAAAGACCAATCCTTTTGGTAGAGAAGGTTTCTAAGGGAGTGAGGTAGACTCTATGCACTTGACCTACCACACCATAGAACTGAAACTAAAACACCCTTTCCGCATCTCCCGCTCGATGACCGAATCGAGAAAGAACGTTATCGTGGAAATCGACGGGGGAATAGGCGAAGCCGCACCATCCCCATATTATGGGGAGAATGCCGAGACGGTAATCGCATGCCTGGAAAAGGTCAAAGACCAGATCGGTGATGATCCGTTCCAGATAGAAACTATCCTATCGAGCTTGAATGACAAAATCTCCGGTAATTATTCCGCCAAAGCCGCTATCGATATGGCGCTTTATGATTGGGTGGGGAAGAAATTGAACGTTCCCGGTGACCGGCTTCTGGGACTGGACGGAAAAAAACCTCTCGTAACCTCCTTCACCATTGGAATCGACACCCCCGAAAAGATGAAGGAGAAAACCAGGGAAGCAAAAGGATTTCAAGTATATAAGGTCAAGGTGGGAGTGGAGAACGACATCGAGATGGTCAAAGCAGTCAGAGAAGTAACGGATGCGAAAATCAGAGTGGATGCCAATGGAGGATGGAAAGATGCCGATGAGGCATTATCCAAAATAAATCAACTGAAGAAATTTAATATCGAATTCGTCGAACAACCGATCGATCCGGATGACAAAAAGGGATTGGAGAGAATCAAAAAAGAATCGGAGATACCGATCATCGTGGACGAACACGTGATGACCTCGAAGGATATTCCGGATTTCGTCGGGTTTTGCCACGGGATAAATATCAAGTTAGCCAAGTGCGGGGGCATCCGCGAGGCGATACGGATGATCCACACGGCCAGAGCACACGGATTGAGCGTGATGATCGGCTGCATGATCGAAAGCTCGGTGGGAATCGCTGCAGCAGCCCATATCGGCTCTTTGGTCGATTTTCTGGATTTGGATTCCAATCTTTTGATCACTAACGACCCGTATGAGGGGATGAAAGTTAAAGAAGGAATGATATATCTGTCCGATCGACCCGGTTTAGGGATCGTTCCGAGAAACAAAATTAAAAACTCGAAATTAAAGCTTCAAGATTTATGATCTTTTTTAATGAAACCATGAACTAATGGCGCGTAACATAAATCGTTCCCTCTTGTAGTTGCCTGATTCATCAGGCTTACTGTTTCCAATGCTCAATAAATTGAGCAACTACATTCACCCTGAATTTTTGTTACAGTCCACTAGTTTAAATTTGAATTTTATCCTAAAGGGGAAACCATGAAGCTAAAGATAAGAACGTCTCTCTTCTATATACTACTTTTTTCCTTTACATTCACTTCTCTCCAAACCAAGGCCAAAGAAAATCCCTCTCCCGAAATCTCGGTGATCTATCCCCTGGAAGGTGCAAGAATCGGTGCTTCCGATTCGACCTTCATCTTCGGCTCAGTAACGCCGAAATCGGACCTTAAGATCAACGGTTATTACGTGCCGGTATACACCAACGGGGCGTTCTTGGCTTTCCTGCCTCTAAAGCCGGGGGATTTCACCTTCGAGCTGGTGGTAAAAAACAAAGCTGGATCGATCACAAAAAAAGTAAAGGTTAAAGTACCGCGACCCATAGTTTCCATCCCTGCGGATAGCTTCACTATAGTCAAAGGGAGCATCCTGCCCAAAGATGACATGACGCTCACCGCCGGAGACGTTCTGGAGACCAAGTTCCGGGGGACGCCTAATTGCCTGGCGAGCTTTTCCATCGAGGGTTTGGTTCAAAACGTTCCGATGGTTGAAACGATCAACACCGGTGAAGAAATAGGTGAGGAGGAAGGAGATGAATTATCCTCGTCCGCGCTCAAGGGGGTATATACGGGCTCATATATAATTAAACCCGGAGATAAAGTAGTACAAAAGAAGATCGTCTTCAAACTAACCAAAAGAACGGCCAAAGAAATAGCACCGAAAACGGAAGTGTCGACGGGAAGAATCACCATCACCGATGAAGAGACCCCACAGGTGGTGGAGTTTGTGGGATCGACGGTAACCGCCCGATCAGGTCCCCGCATGGGATACACCCTGCTCTATCAGCCCCCCGGAGTTCGCGCTGTGGCAACGGGAAAGGTAGGCGAGTGGGTGAGGTTGAAACTGGCTTATGGTGAGAATGCTTGGGTTCAGCAGGACAGCATAAAATATCTCCCTCCGGGCACCCCCATCCCTAAGAGCAGCGTCACTACCATTCAGACGAAGAAGCTAGAAGGAAAAACTAAAGTGGTGCTTTTGCTCTACTCCAGCACCGGGAAATTACCCTTTAAAGTGGAGCAGCAAACCGATCCCTCCGCGCTGTTTTTGACGGTATATGGGCTAAATTCCAAAATTGACTGGATAAGATACAATTCGCAGGACAGTTTGATTCGGGAGATCAAATGGGATCAGCCCAGGGATGGCGTATTTCTGCTCAAGATATTCTTGAACCAGAAGCAGCAGTGGGGATACGATGTCTTCTACGAGGGAGAGAATCTGGTGGTGGAGGTAAAACAAACGCCAAATTTGGAAAGAAAACTGCATGCCTTGAAGATTTGTCTGGACCCGGGGCATTATCCCGAAACCGGGGCGGTTGGTCCCACCCGTCTGCGGGAGGATGAGGTCAATATGAAAATCGCCCTTCAGCTCAAGAAGCTGTTGGAGGATAACGGCGCAAGGGTGGTGATGACCCATACGGGAACGGAGATCGTCGGTCTTTATGACCGTCCCAAGATCGCCATCAAGGACAGCTGTGATATCTTAATTGCCGTCCACAACAACGCTCTGCCGGATGGGGTGAATCCGTTTTATAACAACGGCTCCTCCACCTATTATTATCATCCCCAGGCATTGGCTTTAGCCCGGTCGATTCAATCCGAACTTTTGAAGACTCTCAAGCTCCCGGATTACGGCACCTATTACGGAAACTTAGCGCTCACCCGCCCCTCGCAGCTTCTTTCGGTGCTGGTGGAATGCGCTTTCATGATGATACCCCAGCAGGAGGAGCTTTTGGGAACGGAGAAATTCCAAAGGCAATGCGCAGAAGCGATCTATCAGGGTTTGGTTAATTTCTTGGAGAATGTGAAGTAAACGAAATTGCCACGAGCTTTAGCTCGTGGGATGATGGGGCTGAAGCCCCAAGGTTGGTTTGGTTTTTTTCTTCTACCACGCTCTGAGGGACGTGGCAATTGGGAACGGAGAAATTCCAAAACCAATGCGTAGAAGCGATCTATCAGGGGTTGGTTAATTTCCTGGAGAATGTGAAGGAATGAAGTGGCAGTTATGAAAGGTAATTTGCCATGATAGAATAAACAGTGTATTCAAATGTTAAGGTATCCGACAGCCATGTTGGTATCGTATAGAGTTGTCCATAAAAAGGGTAAGGGTGATATTATGGTAAACAAAATTGCCACGAGCTTTAGCTCGTGGGATAATGGGGCTGAAGCCCCAAGGCTGGTTTGGTTTTTTTCTTCTACCACGTCCTGAAGGACGTGGCAATTGGGAACGGAGAAACTCCAGAACCAATGCGCAGAAGCGATCTATCAGGGTTTGGTTAATTTCTTGGAGAATATGAAGGAATAATTATTGTAGGGGCAATTTGCAATTCGCCCTTGATTGCTTTATATAGAAAAAAGCTTGACAAAACCTTCCTTTTGTAGATTTTGTTCTATAACGATTACAGTCTGTAATATTTAGTATAATAAGAAAAAGGGGTATACAATGCAACCTGTCAAAGAAATAACCGAATGTTGCTATAGATATATTTTACCAAAGATCAGTTCAGAGGAGGAACAAGTAGTAGAGCCAATTCCAGCGCAAGAGGTGATACAAGCTATCAAATCAGGAAAATCAATTGAGATCATTAATGCAGTTATTGAGGGACCACTCAATCTTGAGTCTTTGGTTGTAAATGGAAAAATTAAAATTCAAGGAACCAAGATCAAGGGACAATTGGATTGTTCTTATGCGGAGTTTAAACAAGTTCTGGATTTTCACAGTACGACTTTCCATTCTGAAGTGAAATTTACTGGAGCTACGATTGCCAAAGATATAATACTTCGGAATACTACATTTCATGAGAAATCCGAGTTCACTGATATGATAGTAGAGGGTGCATTGTATGGTGAATTGTGCAAGTTCTTAAATGAAGTCGACTTTGTAGCAACACAGATTAAACGACGCGCTGTCTTCACAAAAGGGATTTTTGAGCAGAAGGCTATGTTCACAGGTTTCAATATTACGGGAACCGGTTTTTTTGATTCAACTGTATTTATTAAAGAGGCCAATTTCGGAAGCGCCCAGATTAATGGTCGTGCTATATTCGAAGGGGCGATTTTTAAAGATGATTTTAATTTTGCCAGTGTTCGGATTGGGGCATGTGCAGAGTTCAAGAATACCTTATTTAAGAAAAATGCAGTATTTCACATGACGCAAATCGAAGAGAGTGCCTTCTTCCACCGAGCCAATTTCGAGGGTACTGCAGATTTTCGCTATATTCAAGTAGGCAGTAATGTTGAATTTAACGGGGCTATCTTCAATAGATCAGCTATCTTCAACAGTGCTCATATCGAGGGGCACGCTTTGTTTAACCCCGATTCTTCATCCGAATCCCAGAGTATTGAGCGAGTTGAGTCAAATCCCACGATTTTTAAGGGTGAGGCCGATTTTGCAGCTACGGTGTTTAACGGTGGTGCTACGTTTTTGGGTGCTCGATTCTCTGAGTGTGCGGACTTTTTCTCGAGTCGGATAAATATGGACGCCGGTTTTGCGGACGCAGTTTTTTACAAGGATGTTAGATTTCTCAACGCGAGTTTCAGAACCTTGTTTTTCAGTAAATCGCAACCCAACGCAGGTAATCAATTCAAGGGGAAGATTGACTTACGTGGATGCACGTACGATCGTATCGAACCTATTTCTGTCTGGGAACAATTGATGGATCAACTCGAACCGTATGATCGTCAGCCCTTTTCTTACCTTGAACAAACATTCCGTAGAGCTGGAGAGGACTTTCTGGCCAATAAGGTTTATTATGAACGTAAACGAACTGAATCTGCCCGTATATCCGTTCGGAGAACCGGTGGATGGTTATTAGATCGTCTACACTGGTGGTTGACTGGGTATGGTGTACAACTTTGGCGTATTTTAATCGCCTTTGCAGTCATTCTTATCATTGGAACATTTATATTCCACATTGGAGGAGCGGTCGAGCTTAAACAAACAGCACCATCATATCCGGTAACCGGAAATGAACAAGAAGGACAACAAGTAGTTGCACTTACTTACATAGAAGCGTTTTGGGTTAGTTTTAACCTCTTTCTTCCAGTCTCCATCCCGTCAGGAGCAGAGTGGAAACCATCTTCTCGTATCTTGTGGGGAATTAAGTTTACATCCATTGCTACGGTTTGGAAACTATTAGGATGGATGCTAGTTCCTATCGGAATCGCAGGTTTAACCGGGTGGCTAAAGCGGTGATTCAGTAAGAGCGAAATGTAGTTTGCTCCT
>JBDROD010000287.1:0-2861 GCA_043810415.1 Candidatus Zixiibacteriota bacterium
CTGTGGAGAAAAAAACAGGGGATGATGTAATAGGTGCTACTATAAACAAAAGCGGCAGCTTCAAGTTCGAAGCCACCAAGGTGGGAAAGGAGACTGCCTTGGCTCAGATCATCAAACTGGTACAGGAAGCTCAGGGCTCCAAAGCTCCCATCCAAAGGCTGGCGGACGTTATCGCCGGATATTTCGTTCCGGTGGTGATCTCTCTGGCGATTTTGACTTTCATCATCTGGTTCGACTTCGGTCCTGCTCCCGTTCTGACATTTTCCCTTATGAATTTTGTGGCGGTGATGATCATCGCCTGTCCCTGTGCCTTGGGTCTTGCCACCCCTACCGCCATTATGGTGGGGACGGGGAAAGGAGCGGAGAAAGGGGTTCTGATAAAAGGCGGTGAAAGTTTGGAAACCGCTCATAAGATAAATTCCATCGTCTTCGACAAAACCGGAACCTTGACCAAGGGTGAGCCAGAGGTTACGGACGTTATTCCGCTTAATGATACCTCGTTAAAGGACGTTCTGTATTATGCCGGAAGTGCGGAGAAAAATTCCGAGCATCCTTTGGGCGAAGCCATTGTCCGAAAGGCAAAGCAGGGAAACATCGAACTAAAGGAGCCGGAAGAATTCCAGTCTATCACCGGTTTTGGCATAGAAGCTAAAATTGGCGGAAAGAATACCTTATTGGGTAACGCGGACCTTTTGGCAAATAGAAAGATAGAAATCGGAGATTCAGCTCTCAGGGCCAAGGTATTGTCTACGGAAGGAAAAACCCCAATTTATCTTGTTATAGAAGGAAAAGTTGCTGCTGTAATCGCCATAGCAGATACTCTAAAGGAAAACTCCCTGGAGGCGGTAAACCAGCTCCATCAAATGGGCCTTGAGGTGGTCATGCTGACCGGCGATAACAAAAAAACTGCTGAGGCTATAGCCGGGAAAGTGGGGATCAAGCGGGTGTTTTCGCAGGTGCGGCCGGAAGATAAGGTCAACCAGATCAAAAAACTGCAGAACGAGGGAAAAGTTGTAGCAATGGTCGGGGACGGAATAAACGACGCTCCCGCTTTAGCCCAGGCAGACGTTGGTATAGCTATCGGCACCGGAACGGACGTCGCCATGGAAGCTTCCGATGTCACCTTGATAAAGGGAGATCTGTTGGGAGTGGTCACAGCCATTAAATTAAGCAAAAGAACCATAAAGACTATCAGGCAGAATCTTTTCTGGGCTTTCTTCTACAACGTCATAGGAATACCCATTGCAGCTGGAGTCCTTTATCCATTCTTCGGGATTCTGCTCAATCCCATGTTCGCCTCAGCTGCTATGGCTTTCAGTTCGGTCTCGGTTGTATCGAATTCCTTAAGGCTAAGAAGATTTTAAATCAAAATACGTCATTTGATTTGTTAGCGACTTGAATGGATTTAAATGAAACCCTAAAAAATACTTGATATTAAAAACGACACTTGAATCCTTGAATCCTCGTATCCTTTTAATGATTTAGAATAAACAAAATGTAATATTTATGGAAACAAAAATTCTGATTAGTTTACTGGGTGTATTGTTGATAGTACTGGTCAACTGGTATTTCCTGTTCTCCAAAAGACAAAAAGCTAAAGCTTCCGTTAAAGGATCAGGCATTCAGGAGATAAAGGTCACGGTCAAAGGGGGATATGATCCGGACGTCATCGTGGTAAAAAAGGACGTACCGGTAAAGATAGACTTCTACCGGGACGAGACGGAGAGCTGCTCAGAGGAGATCGTTTTCGGGGATTTCAATATAAGAAAAAGCCTCCCCCCTTTCAAAACAACATCCATCGAGTTCGTTCCCAAGAAAACGGGTGAATATGTCTTCACCTGCGGCATGGGGATGTTAAGAGGAAAACTGATCGTGGAGTAACTTTAAATCAAGCCAACAAAGTAAACTCCTTTAACCATTCCAAGATTTTGCGGCTTTTGTCGGGCAATTTAATTCTCCATTTCTCGGTAATAGCTTTTATCTCAGCACTACCCAATCCATATGCTTTCCCCATCAGCTCTTTATTATCAAGTTCGTCAATCTTTAGCCTCCGAAGATTTATCTCAGAGTATCCAAATCCAAAAAAGTAAATTCGCTCCGCATCCAGCATCAACTTATAGGGGTGATCGAAGTGAGATGATGCTTCATCATTTTCAGATATTACGTTTATTTGCTCACTGATATGTTTTAATTCTTCTGCTTTGAGAACATCAGGTCGATTCAGATAGGCTCTACCTGTTGCATCCTGCCAAGGTAATGGACCCAATCTGCCATGAACATGGATTATGGGGATATTGTTTAATTTTCTTGCGCACTCATCTTCTGATTTCCCGAAAAAGTGCTTCATGGCTGTAAAAATGTAATGTTCTAACGATCTATCATAATTGAAAGTTATAATTGACAATCTATTCTGATCAAAGCTATTAAATTGAGTTCTAAGTTTACCAAACAAATACTCATACCAACTTTGTTCTCTCAATTTCATATCAAAGAGGCGATGTTCCTCTTCAAGGGGTATAAGACTAAGTGTAATTGCCAGTTTTCCTATTTCAAGAAACTCCTGGCGGTGCTCGAGGAAAGCGTCGACCGATGAACTACCAGAATAATAGAGATCATTTCGAAAAGTCCGAATGCAATCTTCTGTAATGCCTAATTCCCCAAGGGTGGTATGCAAAGTACTTGAAGAATTTGGTCGCAGATCATCAAGAATAGTTTTCAGAAGGTCTCGACCAGAAGGGAAGCCGTACGGCATGCTAGCGCCGGCTCCAAGAATAAGGACAGTTGGTTTTGTTATCATAAATTATGTGTCAACAATCGAAGTGTTTATAAGTTAATTCCTGAATTTTATTTCTTACACTTCT
>JBDROD010000288.1:0-2437 GCA_043810415.1 Candidatus Zixiibacteriota bacterium
AGATAAAGAAAAAAGAAGTGGGTATGACCATAACCTGTCCGGATCCTTACGTGGAGGAATTGTTTGAACCCGGTGCTTCGGAATTGGAGAGGCGGTTTAAAGCGCTGGCCCAACTCAAAAGTAGTGGTATACCTACCTTTGTGTTTTTTGGACCTATCTTACCCTATTTCTCTGATGGTATAAAATCCCTCATATCGGTTTTTGAGAGATTAGATAAAATCGGGATCAAACATGTTTACCTGGATAAAATGAATTATCTTAAGGGGAAGTTCAGCCGGATCAAAACCATTTTAGGAAACGACTACCCTGACGCCTTACCTTTTTATGAGTCGGTTATAAATCAGCCGGAGAGATACAAGCAATGGCTTAAAGCCAACCTGGCTTCCGTGCTTTCGGATTTCTCATTTGACTCAGAACCGGTATTTTAGCATAAAGTCACAAAAAGGAGTGGCTATGACACTGGGAGTGAAATTGATCAGAAAAAGCGGAATATTGGTCTCCAAATACATCAGTACCCTTTTGATAATACTGTACATGGCTCAGACCGCTGCCATCGTTTACCTGGTTCGCGATAGATACAACCTGCAGAAGATCCAGAGAGACCAGGAGATGCAGATAAAGGAACAGCAGCAGAAGATGAATGAAATGGAGGAAAAGCTTAAGATATTGAATATAATCGAGGATTTCCAGGTGGGATTCAAGGATCAGGAGGTAAGAGAATTGACCAACGTGATCTACGGGGAGAGCAAGAAATATAGCTATGATCCTCTGTTGCTTCTATCCGTGATTCTGACCGAGAGCTGCTTCAGAAAGGGACAAATATCGGAGATGGGGGCTTTGGGTTTGATGCAGGTGAAACCCTCGGTGGGATACGATCTATGCCAGCGCCGGGGGCTTAATTGGAAGGGGGAACTCTCTCTTTTCGAACCCGCTTTTAATATCCAGTTGGGATGTCTTTACCTGTTTGAGCTGATACTTAAATTCAAAGACGTGAAAAAGGCGATAATCGCATATAATGTAGGAGAAAATGCATTGGAGCTGCGGCTGAAGGCAGGGGAAAAACCTCCCTCTCGTTTTCTCTCCGAGGTGGTAAAGAAATACAAGGAGCTGAAGGAAAAGTATGATCCTCCCCAAGGCTAAGAGGGTTTTTTCAAACCGATACAAAAGCCTTATTCTCTATCTTATGATAGCAGTGATAGGGTGGATAGCACCTTTTAGTTTAGCCCAAGACAAAATCACTCCACAGGAGAATCCGCCCACCAATGAGGAGTTCCTGCGGGAGACTTTAAGATCACTTTTTGCGGAGACTTTCACCGATTTTCCCGAATCAGCTTCAGATCTGTTGATTTTGAAGGCGGAAGAGGATCGCCCGGAAAAGTGGCTGGTGGAGGATGAGCTGGCAGTTTATCTACTATCATTAAATTATCAGGTGGGCTTGAAAGCTGTTGATTCAGATTCCAGTTTGCCGGAATCCAAATCGTTATTTTATCGTATTATAGATTTGAAGCTGGATTATCCCGAAACCCACAGAAAGGGTTTTTTAAAAGAAAAACTGGTAACCAGAAGAGCTGTGGTCAATCTGTCTTTACGGGAAGAGGATCCAACCACGGGGAAAGTCATCTGGTTGAAAAGGGGAAAACTGGAAAAAAGGGATGTGGTGAGAAAAAGCATGATCAAATCATCAAACAACCAATCCTATCCATTCCTTAGTCCCTCTCTTTCGGGAGATCCCATAAACAAATACATAGAGCCGGCTTTATTGACTGCGGTGGTGGGGGGGGTAATTTACCTTTTCTTTGCCAACCGATGAAACGATTTTTTTTCTGGGAAGGAAACATGAAAACCATTTCATCCCTTTTGACTTTTATCAGCGCCACTCTATTGTTCTTTCTTTATATCTCCAGCTGTGGACCCAAAGCTCCCCAGTTGATACTGGATGCAGAAGATCAATATACCTTAGCCAAAAGCGAATATGAAAAAGAACATTGGGATAAAGCACTTTTGGAGCTGCAAAAGCTCATACTCAATTATCCGGGTGTCAATTTTATAGATTCAGCTCAATACCTTTTAGGGATGACTTATTTCAATCAGAAGGAATACCCATCGGCCATTAATGAATTCAATCGCATACTCACTTCGTTTCCCACCAGCTCGTTGGGAGATGATGCCGGTTTTAAGGTGGCGGAATGTGACTTTGAGATGTCGCCAAAGGCGGAATTGGATCAAAGTCATACCCAAAAGGCATTAGATGAACTGAAAAACTTCTTGGATGATTACCCGCTAAGCAACAAAAGAGAAGAAGCTCAAAAACTACTAAATGAGTGCAGAGCCAAACTGGCAAAGAAGGTTTACAAGGGAGGCTACCTTTACTATAAAATGCGGCGTTATGATGCAGCCTCGCTTTACTTTGAGCAAGTTTTGGATGAATACCAGGACA
>JBDROD010000289.1:0-13787 GCA_043810415.1 Candidatus Zixiibacteriota bacterium
AATCGGTCTTTATCCGGACCTTTGAAATTTCTTTTCGAATTTTCCTTTCTCTTATACGCAATCCAAAACTTTTTGTGAATATAAGATGTCCAGAACAAAAAGCAAGCAAAATCTTCTCACCGACTTCAAGTGCTGACATAAAAGTCTTGATTTAAAAAGTCAAAGTTATATTTTCTTCTGGAATAACGAAAGTGAAATCGAAAAATCCATGTCCGGTCAGGAGAAAAAATGAATCGGTTTAAGAACATAGCCATCGACGCCGCTTTGAATGCAGGGAAGCTCGTCTTGAAACATTCCGGAAAAGTCAAGAGAATAGGTTTCAAGGGAGATGTGAATTTGGTGACCGATGTGGACCGGCTCTCGGAAGAAATTATCGTTAAAACGATCCGCAACGAATTCCCCAGTCATGGAATTTTGACCGAGGAGAGTAAAGAAAAAAAATCGGCCTCGGATTTCAAATGGGTGATCGACCCGTTGGACGGAACCACCAATTACGCCCATGGTCTGCCGGTCTATTGCATCTCCATCGCCCTGGAAAAAGAGGGGGAGATCGTTCTGGGGGTGGTTTACAATCCCAATTTGGATGAGCTTTTCGTGGCGGAAAAAGGAAAAGGTGCATATATATATAAAGGAAGAGGCACGTCGAAAAGCAAACATAAGATTTCCGTTTCCCAGGAACGTATATTGGGAAAGAGTCTGTTAGCTACCGGTTTCCCCTATGATATCAGAACAAACAGAATCAACAATTTGAACCACTTTGCCAATTTCTATAAAAAATGCCAGGCGGTAAGAAGAATGGGTGCCGCCGCATTGGATTTGGCATATTTAGCTATGGGAAGATTTGACGGCTTCTGGGAGCTGAAACTCCCCCCCTGGGACATGGCCGCCGGCAGTTTGTTGATCACCGAGGCAGGTGGAAAGGTTACCGACTTTTCCGGAGGACCGTTTAATATCTACTTGAAAGAGATTTTAGCCACCAACGGCAAGATTCACCAACAGATGGTGGAAGTTCTTAAAAAGCAATAAGCCCTTCTCATTTTCGTAAGCGATGTTCCCAGCCTTACCAACAATCTTTCCTGCTCTTCTTGTGGGAGAGGTGTATACCTTATTCACAGGAAAAAGGAGAGGGTGAAAAGATAAAGTCCGGTGAAAACGACTGCCGGAATCGGGGGGTGTTGGGGGGCTTGGGGGGCTTGGGGAGGATGGTTTTTTCATTTTTTTCATCGTTGGAACTCAAAGTTAAAAATTAAAAGAGAAAAATTCAAAATTAAAAAATGAATCATTTTGCATCTAAAGGAATAGGTTCCTATTTATTTTCCTTTCATTACTCCCCTCATATATTCCGCTCCCATCCTTTTCACCACTAAAATAGTAGAAAAATTGTAGATATGACGA
Source organism: Candidatus Zixiibacteriota bacterium (assembly GCA_043810415.1). Lineage (GTDB taxonomy): Bacteria > Zixibacteria > MSB-5A5 > MSB-5A5 > SM1-73 > CAIVRH01. The sequence goes on from JBDROD010000289.1 coordinate 1,396, forward strand.
CTCTACGTTTTAGAGATAACGGACAGGGTGTCCGTTACCAACGGTGAAAAATAGATGCCGAAAGCATCAAACGTTTATTAGATTTAATTCCTTCTTTTCACCTACGACCCCTCCGGGGTCGAACGAGATCGAATGGAATATGGGAAACTATAAGCGTTGAATCCCTGTCGGGATTCCTAGGCACTTTAGCCAATAGATTTATTATTTGTTCCCGTTTGCTTTAGCAAACGGATTAGCTATTCAAAAGTGTATGGCTTTAGCCACATTATTGAGAATGCTGCAAGGGGGCAGTTAGAATATACGGTCTCCCATAAATTCCGGCGCCGTCGTTTTCACCACCAGAACAATAGAAAAATTGTAGGAAAAATCTCACAATCCTTTGACAGATAAAGAATTACCCATATTCCCCTTGCCAGGGAGACAAAAGTTACTATTGAGACTCCACAGCGGTCGGAGGTTAAATAAACGTTTTGAAGTCTGTTAATTTTTCTTGACTTTCTGAGTATAGGGATTATTATGTTAGCAGTAAACAATACATATTGTCTGCAAAGCTTAGCAAAAATGGGCTTAAAATGTATAAGACCATAGAAACAAAAGGACTAAACCCAAAAATTAAGGAAGGGGCTATAATATGAAGAAGCAATTTGCATTATTACTGGTTTATGCATTATTGTGTTTAGTTTTCGTGAAATTATCGGCTGCTGATTGTCCATCTGCGCCAAATGATAATGGGGTGTGCGATACGCTGAATGTTAAATGTGTGGACGGTTATCAAACCGGTACAGGACCATACCTGGTCAGGTTTCCCATATTCGTTACACATGATGTTCCCAATCCGGCAGTCGATTCGATAGCTGCTTTTGTAATTCCCCTTTGTTATTCTCATTCAAATCCCACCAAATTTTGCAGCACCGGTGTTTATTGGAATAATTCTGTCAGTTTCATTAACCCACGCAGCATCTTCCGACATCTCGCAGTAAATGGAGACACGATACACAACTGGATGATGGATAGGTATGATGAAGGCAACGGAGAGGAGTGGAATGGGATCATACTGGATCTGACGGGAGGAATTTCTCATTTCTGGCTCACTTTGATTCCTCAAGGAACAGAGGATAAAAGGTTCGGGGAAGGAAGCAACGTTCTTCTCGCCACCATGACATTCAGAATAGAAGACACCATGCACATAGCCATAGATACATGTTTATGGCCTCCCAGCTCGAACATTGCATTCTCCCGCTCGGATGGTTGGACTTATGTTCCCAGAACCAATCTTCCTCATGCTTTTTGGATTGGACTACCTCAGATTAAAGTGGTATCACCGAACGGCGGAGAGAACTGGGCCGTAGGAGACACCAATGATATAACCTGGCTTTCGGAAAATTTCGATGGCGTTAACGTAAAGATAGAATATTGTACCACGACTGAAGAAAAATGGGAAAGTATTGTTGATAGCACACCCAATGACGGTTCCTATGCCTGGCTGATACCGAACAATTTGTCCGATGAATGCAAAGTAAGAATTTCCGATGCTTATGATGGAGACCCAAGTGATAAAAGCGATTCCTATTTTTCCATAATACTACGACCCGATTTCACCATAGAAGCCGAACCGGACACACAAACCGTTGATGCTGGCGGATCCACTGATTTCAAGGTTTCTATTACTCCACTCTTTGGATTCAATTCCCCCTGTTCGTTAGTTGTTTCCGATCTTCCTTTGGATGCTACTGCGTATTTCGATCAAAACCCGATTAACCCGACGGACATTTCTACACTCACCATAAATACAGCGGAAAAGGAACCAATAGGAACGTTTGATATAACTATAACGGCGGACGAGATAGGCGGAACTCATATTCAACATAATACAAAAATTGTTTTGATTATTAAGGAATCGGAGTTTATGTTCCAAGAAGCTCTACTGGATACAGAATTCTTGCAGGAAGAACAATCGGGCGGAGAGCATTGCAGTAGATGCATTCTTGATACATGCAATACGTATTACCCTACGAACGGTGATGGTGACGGAGACGGAATGAATGATAATTTAGAGATTCAACTAGCATCTCAATTCAAACCTGTATTGTATCTAGATAATACGAATTCTGAACTACCCTATTTTATGCCAAATTACTATAGTGAACCTTTCTACTCAGATGATTCTCCTAATCATAATGCCCCACCAGATGTTATCAGTAATGGAACAGTATATTATCGAGTTCATCCATTTGGGATTGTTGAGTCTGGAAGGTGCCGTTATATTGAGATAGACTATTGGTTTTATTATACATTTAACCGAGCTGAATGTGCGACAGGGGTTCGTTCGGAACATGGACATGATTGGGAACATATTGCAATAGCACTTATAGGTAGCCCTAGTCAGTATGAAGCAGCTAGTATTTATTATGCTCAACATGAAGGCGGGGAATATCTAAATCCAACTGAGGTATTTTGGGTAGGGACGCCTCAAGAATCAGGAGTAAGAGTTTATATAGTAAACGGATCGCATGCCAGCTACCCTAGTACTGGTGAACGGTGCACTTACTGGTATATTGGCTTTTGTTTATGTTACGAGAATGCAAATGGTCAATGGTCTTATGATGATATAATGTTGGCCCCTCTGTGGGAATTGGGTGATCCTCGACGTCCCCTGTGGTTAGATAGGCCAGTTAGATGGCCGGGTTTGAGTTCAGCGGTTTCACAATTCGGGCTGCATTTTAGACCTCCCTATGGCCCTGCTTGGGGTGATCATCAGCAAGAATGGTTGATTGGGCATTTTGGTGGAGAAATCCCTTTTTGTGAAGTTAATTGGCGAGAAGATATCCCTACTCCAGAAAACTTTCAAGTAAGTGATTTCAGGAATGGACAACAACTAACTAATGCACTATACCTTACTTGGACTGGTCCCACAAGTGCTGACGGATTTAATCTTAGAAGATGCCTTGTTTCTATCCCTCCCAATTCTAACGATCCTTCCTGTGAATGTATAGCCCAACTGGGACCAGGCACTTATTCTTATTTAGACAGTTGTTTAGATGGAGGAATAACTTACTACTATGAGCTTAAGACATTTCGAGACAATTCTATTCCTTATTATCGTGGATGTTCTTGGCCTGCTTTGGGAGATAAAACTCCACATGGAGTTGCCTGTACCGTTGATTTGAGTCCAGCTAGGCCAGCAACAAGAGGTTGCGATAGCTGTATTTTGAGATGGGAAGATTATTCTTGGAATGAAGATGGGTTCCTGATAAAGGCTCCTGGCAACGAAATTTGTGATTGGGTTGATGCAAATATCGAAGAGTATCATGTTAACAATTGTTGCACTGGCAAATATGGGTATTTTGTTGGAGCATATAATGAGTATGGAATAACATGGTCTCAACCAGGAAGGCCTTGTAATGAATCTCCTGATTGTCAACCCAAATTAGGATGTGAGGGAGATCTGTATGAAGTTCCTTATTTAAATCCAAACGGTATCGTAATTTTAATTACATTAATAATAGCAATTAGTGTTTTCTTGCTTAACCGAAATATGAAGAATAAATTCTATACAGATAATTCACTTAGTTCGAAACACTAAGTACATATTAATGAATTAATATTTTTTTACGGGTAATAAAAGGAGAAAGAAATGAATATATATCAGCGTGCGACTATACTGACTTTGGTGATTATATTATTACCATTGGGTATTCTCGAAGCCGCAAACTTACAGTTGTTCCTCTTGAATAGCAACGCTATAGACCGTCAGAGATTTGATCAGCGTAATTTTTTCCTTGTCCAACAAGAAAATGATTCGATTTTGGCAATAGGAATAAATTCGTATAAAACGAAAAGCTCATACGTTGCTCTTTTTTACTCATTTGTACCAGGAATCATCGTCCATGGATCAGGACATTTTTATGCTGGCAAAACAAATACTGGATATTTACTTTTAGGCACTGAAGCAGCTGGATTGCTTCTCTTGTATATGGGATTTGAGGTTGCTTTTGGAGGTTCCGCCTATCAAACCGATGCAGATTTAATGGGATGGACCGGGCTTGCTTTGTTTTCGGGGTCATGGCTTTACGATATTATAGGTTCACCAATTGCAGTTCACAAACGAAATAAGGAATTACTTAAGAAAAAAAACACCGAGTTGAGATTTCAACCTAAGGATAGTGGTTTGCGTTTAGTTCTTGTATACCACTTTTAGATATTCTATTTATGAAAAAGTCTTTTCCCGCCCTATAAGCAAATCACTATTTTTCTGTTGTGTCAGGTCCTTGTCCTGAAACCTACTGTGCGTCAGGAGTAGCTCCTGACGCAACACGAACACATAATAAAAAGCGATGGCAACCTATCACTTGATCACCATCGCTTTTGTATTTATATAAATCCGTTATCAAGCGTCGGTTTCTTTTGTCGGTTCCTCCGTGGAAGTTGCGGTATCATCCGGTTTATCGGAGACTTCTTCAGCAGAAGCGGGAGCTTTTTCTTCTATCTTGGCTTCCTCTTCTATCTTGGCTTTTTCTTCTATCCCAGACGGGGCGTCCGCCTTGGCTTCTTCAGTTTTTGTCTCGCTTTCCGGAACAGGTTCAGGTTCGCTGGCTGCGGGTTGCGCAGGGACTGGCTTTTCGGCTTCAGCCGTTTTCTCGCCCTCCAACTGCGGTCTTTTCTCCACGATATCTTCCACCTTTTGAGTCTTGGTAGGATGCTGGCCCAAAAAATCATCCAGCTCCTTCTTTTCCCTGGTCCGGTAATATGCCTCCACCGACAGCACTATCTTCTTCCCCGGATGATCGAACTCCATCACCTTCAGGGGCAAAGCATCCCCTTCGTTGAAGGCATCCGCAGGTTTGGATATCTCCGGCTTTCCCATATGGATGGTGGGAACAAACCCTTCCACCTCTTCTCCCAAATCCACGATAACTCCGCGGTCCAAAAGACGCAAGATATTACCGGAGGTTTCGCTCCCCACGGCATACCTTCGCGAAAGCTCGGGCCAGGGATCGTCCTTGGTCTGCTTGTAACCCAAGGATATTCGGCGGTTTTCCCGGTCCACGTTCAGCACCACTACCTCCACCCTGTCCCCTTTTTTCATCACCTCCGAAGGATGTTGGATCCGCTTGGTCCACGACATGTCGGAGATGTGAACCAGACCGTCGATCCCCTCCTCCAGCTCGATGAACGCACCGAAGGCGGTGAGATTCCTCACCTTTCCCGTAACCCGGGGACCGGAACGGTATTTCTGCTCTATGTTCGACCAGGGGTCGGGTTCGAGCTGTTTGATCCCCAGGGAGATCTTTTCGTTATCCTTGTCCACGGACAAAACCATCGCCTCCACCGTATCGCCGATCGCCATCAGCCGGGAGGGATGCTTGATGTGCTGGGTCCACGACATCTCGGAGATATGGATCAATCCCTCCACTCCCCTCTCCAACTCCACGAAAGCGCCGTAATCGGTAAGGGAAACCACCTTCCCCTTGGTCTTTTTGCCCACCGGGTATCTCTCCTGAATGTTCTCCCAGGGATAAGGGGTCAGCTGTTTCATCCCCAAAGAGATCCTGCCGGTGTTCGTGTCGAAATCGATGATCTTGACGTTGATCTTATCTCCCAATGCCACCAGCTCGCTGGGGTGGCTTATCCTCCCCCACGACATGTCGGTGATGTGAAGCAGTCCGTCAACTCCGCCCAAATCGATGAACACGCCGAAATCGGTGATGTTCTTCACCACTCCTTCCCTCACCTGTCCGGTCTCGATCTCTTTGAGCAGCTTTTCCTTCTGTCTTAATCTCTCCTCCTCCAGAACCGATCTTCGCGAGACCACGATGTTGCGCCGGGCTTTGTTGAGCTTGATCACCTTGAATTGCATGACCTGACCCAAAAGGGCATCGAAGTCGGGAACCTGTCTTAAAGCAATCTGGGAGCCGGGGAGAAAAGCATCCACTCCCATTAAATCCACCACCATTCCTCCCTTGATCCTTCTTAGGATCCGTCCGTCCACCAGCTCTCCCTTATCATGAGCGTCCTTTACCCGGTCCCAAATCCGAACGAAATCTGCTTTCTGTTTGGATAAAACCAGCTGGCCGTCCTGGTCTTCGATGGCGTCTAAGTATACCTCGATCTCGTCTCCCACCTTGATATTGATCGGCTCGGTGAACTCGGCGATGGGGATTATCCCTTCCGATTTGAAGCCCACATCCACGATCACGTCCTCCTTGGTCACCCCCATCACCTTACCTTTGACGATCTCCCCCTCCTGAATGTCCCGTAAGGTGGGTTCGTACATCTTCAGGTACTGCTCGAATTCTTCCGTGGAATATTCCTTCTCTACGGCTATGGACAGATCTCGGATCAACGTAGAAACCGGTTTCTCCACCACTACGGGTTGAGCTGCCGGCTCCACCGCTGCCTCCCGGATCGGCTCCGGGGGTGGCTCCACCTTTGTCTCCGTCATTTTCTTCACCGGAGCGGGAGCTTTTCCTTTGGTACCGGATGGTTGTTTCTCTGTCCTTCTCCTTGGCGGCATGGGTCTTCGCCTTGGAGATTTAGCGTCCTTCTCACCTCCTTTTCTGGGAACTCTGGCCGCTCCAACCTTCTTGTCAGAAGATGCGGGAGCGTCTTTCGGTTTTCTTTCTTCCACCATTTAAGTAAATCCTCCTTTATACAGAATTTCCCCTCACCGGGGATTATTTCCTTATACGTAACTAATTGTAACTTTTTATACGTTCCACCACCTGTTTTATTAACCAATCCGGGGTGGAGGTGCCGGCAGTGACTCCCACCGAATTCACCTGTCTAAACCAGGACCTTCGCAATCCCTTGTCGGTCTCCACATGATGGGTGGAGGTGCCGTATTTTTTACACAATTTCGCCAATCGGGAAGTATTGGCGGAATTATATCCTCCTACCACGATCATCATATCCACCCGGCTGGCTAATCTCAAAGTGGCTTTCTGCGCCCGGGCGGTGGCATGACAGATGGTGTTACACACCTTTAGCTCTTCCGTATTTTCAACCAATCTCCCGATGGCTTGTTTGAAAGCATCGATGCTTAAAGTGGTTTGTGCCACTATCCCCAATTTTTTGAATCGACCCAGATTCGATTTCAGAGGGTTCTGGTTTATCACCAGTGCCGAGTCGTTAACGTAGCCCACGATTCCCTGGACCTCCGGGTGATCCGCCTCCCCCACCACCGCCACCTGATAACCCTGATCGTAAAGCAGTTTTGCCTTCCTTTGAGCTTTTCTCACGAAGGGGCAGGTAGCATCCACCACCTCTACTCGCTTGCTTTTCAACCGTCTTAATATCTTGGGATGGACGCCGTGTGAGCGGATGATAAGTGTTCCGGTTCTTAACCCTTTTATATCCTTCAGAACGTGCACCCCTTTTCTTTCCAAATCTTCCACCACCTGCGGATTATGAATGAGCGGACCTAAGGTGAATACTTTTTTGTTCTTCCTGTTGGCTGCATCGCAGGCTAGTTTGATGGCTCTCTTCACCCCGAAGCAAAAACCCGCTTGTTTTACCACGTAGACCTTCATTTTCGAAGCCATTCTAATAATCTAATCATTTTTTCAAGAAAGCCAATCAAAATCTTTCTTTTTCGATTTTCTCTTTTAATCCTCCGATCCGGTTCATTATCTCCTGGCCGATGATTTTGTATCCCTCCCTGTTTTTGGGCACTCGGGCGAGCCAGTCCTTTCCGATAGGAGTATCGAAAATGATTACCAACCTCCTCCTCTTAACAAAAGAATTCAGAAGACCGCTCGAATTGGAAATATAGGCAGGCACGATGGACACCCCCGCTTCGCATGCGATCAGACCTACTCCCAGCTTGGGCTCCAGAAAATTTCCCTCTCTGCTTCTGGTCCCCTCGGGAAAAAGGAGAAGTGCCTTCCCTTCTTTCAAAAGCCGGATAGCTTGGGTGATCGCCCTCCGGTCAAACGCTCCCCGGGCTATGGGAATGGCATTGTATTTACGGATCAGCCAGCCGAAAAGGGGATGGGAGAATAGCTCCGCCTTGGCCAGATAAGAAAGCTCCCGGGGACAAACTGCTCCGATGAAAGGCGGATCAACGTACGCTGCATGATTGGAAGCGATAATCACCCCCCCGCTTTTGGGTATATGCTCCGTTCCGATTCTTTTGTACCGCCAAAAGATCTTAAGAATGACCCTGATTAGAAAACAAATGATATAGTAATAGGTTCTCATATTAGATTTTTACGGAACTTCAACCTCAAATTGTGTCTCCTTCGACTTCTGTCTTTTTAAACAGCTCGATCACCCGGTCTACCTGTTGCTCAATGGTCAAATGGGTGGTATCCACCACTACGGCATCTTTAACCCGCAAAAGCGGGCTGGCTTCCCGCTCCGAATCCAGCTTGTCTCTTCTGGAGATTTCATCTATCTGTTCAGCTACGGTAGTGCCAATCTGCTTCTCATTCAGCTCCCGGAAACGCCTTCTGGCTCTCTCATTTATGTCTGCATCCAAGTAAATTTTGAAAGCCTGGGGGAAAACCACCGTGGTGGTATCCCTTCCCTCTGCCACCAGATCATTCTCCTCTCCCATCTTCCTCTGCATCTCTACCAGTATCCCTCTCACCTTCTTGTGCATGGATACGTACGACACGTCTCTGTTCACCTGGGGGTCCCTTATCTTCTCGGTCACGTCCTCTCCGTCCAAAAAGATTCTGTTCACTCCTCCTTTGTTTTCGAAGGTGATCACGGAATCTTCTGCAAGCTGCTTAAGCTCATCTTCGTTGTTTACTTCCACACCGAGTCGTAAAGCTTTCCAGGTAATGGCGCGATACATGGCTCCGGTGTCCAAATACGTAAACCCGAGTTTCTGTGCCACCAACTTGGCGGTGGTGCTTTTCCCCGAGCCTGCGGGTCCATCTATGGCAATTATCTTACTTTTCATGACAATATACTCTCGATAATGTTCTTGAGCAAATTTCGGTTTAAAGTATTTGGTAATGCTCTCCCCCCACATATTTCACGGGAATGGATTTGCAGATAGCCGGTAGAAATAACTTCATGGAAGGAAGATGCTCTTTATCGCAGAAACCAATGATTCATCCTGGCGAGGAAAAACGGTTCTCAAATCTAATACGAAATTCCCACCCTCGATCCTTCCGATGACGGGCGGAGTTTGTTGTCTGAATAGTTGTGCTTGTTGGCTCGCTGGAAAAACCGGTTTGCCTATGGATATTATTATACTTGGCAGGGTTTCACCGGGAAGTGATCCTCCCCCGATGGTGCTTTGACTCTTATGGATAACCATCTGGATGCCTGATTTCTTAAGCTCGGTCTCAATTTTCACCGCTCGGGCTTGTAAACTCTCCAAGCCTATGCCGATCATCTGCCAGACGGGAATTTTCTTTATCGCTTCCCCCTTCAGATAGTACAGCAGAACTTTCTCCAGTCCCGCCAAAAACATCTTGTCCAGTCGCAAAGCCCGATGCAAAGGGTGTTTTTTCAAAATATCCACATATTTTCTTTTTCCCAAAATTATCCCCGCCTGTGGAGCACCCAAAAGCTTGTCTCCGGAAAAGCAAACCAAATCCGCACCGGCAGAGAGTGCCTCCGTCATGGTGGGCTCGTGAGCCAGATGGAAATCCTCGGTGCGAAGGAGAACCCCGCTTCCCAGATCCTCGACCACCGGAAGTTTGCGTCTCCTCCCCAATTTAACCAGCTCCACCAGTGAGGGTTTCTGCACAAAACCCATCATCTTGAAATTGCTCTGGTGAACTTTAAGCAGAAGCGCGCTCTGGCGGTTAATGGCTTTTTCGTAGTCGGAAATGGTGGTATGGTTGGTCGTCCCCACCTCCCTTAAAGTGGCTCCGCTCAAAGAAAGGATCTCCGGAATCCGAAAACCTCCTCCGATCTGCACCAGCTCCCCTCGCGAGACGATCACCTCTTTGTCTTTGGCCAAAGCGGAGAGGATCAATAGCACCGCCCCGGCATTGTTGTTCACCGCCAATGCCGATTCAGCCGAGGTTAAGGTGCAGAGCAGCTTTTCTACGAAAACTCCCCTTTTGCTCCTTTTGCCTTCTTTAAGATCAAACTCCAGGTTGTTGTAATTCGTGCTCACCTCTTTAATGAAAGAGAGAGTGTTTTCATCCAATGGGGCTCTCCCCAGGTTGGTATGAAGAATGACCCCGGTGGCATTAATCACCGGCTGCAAGGAGGAAGAGGTTTGCTCATGGAGAATATTTTCAATCGTTGAGACTATTTGTGGTAAGGAAACTGTCCCCTTGTTTTTCTTGGCTTCCTCCCGGACTGTTTCCACCGCTCCTTTTACCACCGAAGCCACCAGAGGATGAGAGAATTTGTCTATGTATGCCCGAAGCTCTGGAGCCTCCAATATCTTCTCCACGCTGGGGATCTGCCTTAATTTCTCTTGGATTACTTTTCGACCTGAATTCGGCATCTCTTATCCTCTATGATCTCACCGATAACCGTGCCCGAAATTCCCTTGGTTGTCAAGGCTTGCAAAAGTTTTCCTTCCTGTTGCTTTGGCAATGAGATGAGCAGCCCTCCGGAGGTTTGGGCATCTGCAAGGATCAGTTTATCTTCCTCCGTGATCCCCTTGCTCCAATCCACTCTTTCTTTGGCGAATTTGAGATTGCTCAATGTTCCGCCCGGGACTATGTTCTCTTGTGCCAGCTGGTAAGCGGGTTCGATCACCGGAATCTTAGACATATATATCTTAGCCCCTGTTTTCGAAGCTTGAACCAGCTCACAAAGATGTCCCAAAAGCCCAAAGCCGGTTATATCGGTGCAGGCATTGGCTCCGGTCTCGATCATTGATTCGGAGGCGTATCGGTTCAAAGAAGCCATTATCCCCACTACTCTTTTGATCACCTCTTCGTCGACCAGATTCCTCTTGATGGCAGTGGTTATGATCCCCGTTCCCAAAGGTTTGGTTAAAACCAGCAAATCCCCGATCTTGGCGCCGGCGTTGCTGATTATCTTCTGCGGATGGATGGTTCCGACCACGGCCAGCCCGTATATCGGCTCCTTGGTTTTTATGGTATGACCGCCGATGATGGACACATCTGCTTCCAGCGCTTTATCTGCACCTCCTTTGAGCATCTCCTCCAAAGCCCAAAGAGGTACGCTCTGGGGTGGATAGCCTACTATGTTCAATGCGGTAACCGGCTTCCCTCCCATGGCATATATGTCGCTTAGAGAATTGGCTGCCGCTATCGCTCCAAAATCGTAAGGATCATCCACGATGGGCGGAAAAAAGTCCACGGTATGGACGATGGCCAAATCCTCTCTGATTTTGTAAACTCCGGCATCGTCCACGGAATTGAATCCGATCAGAACGTTAGGATCGCTTGTCTGGGGCAAATGGCTCAGCACCTGAGCCAGGTCCGCAGGACCGCACTTTGCCGCTCACCCCGAGCTGGTGGCTAAACTTGTCATTCTTATTTTGTTTTTTGAATCCATAATTCGGAAAGCTATACGATTCGTTTTACTCGTTAGTCAAAAGTGTCCTCACCTTTAATCAGTTTTTCGTACGGTGAGGAGGCTCTGTTGGAATAATAAAAAAGAAGAAGACCCTAGCAACTTTACAAAATTATTGACGGAGAGGGTGGGAATCGAACCCATTCTCAAATTTTAAAAAACAACCTAATCATTTCTCCTTTATCTATATACTTCCTTTCTATGTTCGATTTTCTCAACATATATAAGCAATTTCTTCTTCTCAATTTCAAATAGTATTCTATATTCTTTGACTGGGTATGAATAATAACCTTTTAAATCTCCGACTAATGCTTTGGCACGATAAGGATCGTTAGCAATCTCATCGAGAGCAAAGATGAATCGATTAAAAAGTCTAACATTAACTTTTTTAAGATTCGCTAAAAACTTCTCGGTTTTCCTTGAAAGGAATAGACTATACATTATCTTTTAACCTTGTATTTCTTCTTAAAATCCTCGAAAGAAATAAAATCACCTCTTTCCATCTTTTTCCGTTCTTTTCTTAACTCTCTCGGCAGGTTGGGACTATTGGTCAAAAGTTGAATAGTTTCCTTCATGCCTTCATATTCATCTAATGAGATTATGATCATTGGCTTTTTGGTTTTTATGGTGATGGTATCCATCTCCACCTCTCTTGGTTTTGATAATATCTTTAACTATGGCAAATCATGATTTATCATGATTTGATGGCCCGGGGTTCCCTCACCCTTAACCATTTGCACGCCGGGTGTAGGACCCTGCTCAAACAAATGATCCAAAGGATTCCCCCAATGACTCTGGAGAAATTTTAAGCGGAAGGGGTGGGAATCGAACCCACCTCCCCCCGGACGAGCCGGGGAGACCACGGATTTGAAGTCCGCAAGGACCACCAGATCCTATCCGCTTCCGTCAAAGACAATATAATGTGGAAA
>JBDROD010000290.1:0-2164 GCA_043810415.1 Candidatus Zixiibacteriota bacterium
CATGTCTTACAAGCTCCTCCCGGGTCAACCCTTTTGCCCCTGGAACGATACTGGCCAGGAGGACTGCGGATGCCAGTGGCTCGCTAACGGGTTGGGTTTTCAAATCCTCGAAGTTTCTCTGAGCGCAATTGATCAGGCTCCCGGAGGGGTCGAGGTCCTGGAGCCTATCGGCGCAAGCCCCATCGGAAAGCCTGCAATTTCCGGCAGTAATTAAATAGGACCCGGATTCCGAAGCGTCCAGCATCGCAGCCAGGAGACCGAGCGCTCCCCGGGTCCCCTGAAAACCGCCCGTCCCGCTGGTCCTTTCGAAGATCAGCTCAGTGAGTCCAGGCAAAAACGGAAAGGAACTTTTTAGCCTGGCGAAATAATCATCCGTAGTGTTGACCCCGAATCGGGCCCAGGTGTTGACATAGGATCGGATTAGAGCTTCGGCTGCCGGCCGGTCATAGGAGTCCGCGTTGACAAACAGGCGGTGGCGGACAATGGCCGCGCGCTCTTCGGGTTTTCGAAATCGAAGTTCGATCCTGGGCACTCTTTTCAAGGTTGATCCAGGTTCGATGGTTCCGTCATAGATCGCTGCCAAAAGGGTCACCTGATTGGTGCGATTGGCTTCCTCGGAAAGCATTTGAAGGAAACTCAGGTTCTGACTCTTTTTGGACGGGTCCGTGATATTGGAAATTCCCCTTTCGAGCTCGTCGAAAATCAATATGAGATGCTTCTTGCCGACCGCTTCTCTGAGTTCATCGAGAGAGGGCTGATGGGACGGGTCCCATTTGGCATTAAGCTCCTGCCCTAAGACTGTCCATAGCGAATCAAACGGTAAATACTGATCGGTAAATTTTTTTATTATGATGATCGGCTTATCGGGAGGAGACCAGGTGAAGTCATGCTGGCTCATCCATTTTTTAGCAGGCCCCGGGCTGGCAAATAAATGAAATGCAGTGAGCAGCGCGTGCGATTTTCCTAAGCCTTTTACCGCCTCCGCCAGAAACAACCCGTTTCCTTCCACTTCCCCCGAGACAAAGCGGCGACTCAATGATTGAAGCATGGCCCGAAGGTCTTCCGAAGGATAGGTGAGATCAAAAAACAAATCCGGATTGCGCTCGATGCTTTTGGGAGGTCCCGACCTCAATCGTTCAAGGTCAATGATTCCATCGACTTGCTTTGCTGAACGATATCTTTTCTTTAGCATGATTCAAGAATAGACTATATTTCTTGAAATGTCAAGAAAAAAATTATAAATAACAATGGTTAGCTTGATCAAATCCCAAAAAATAATTGCCTAAGTAGTGGATAAAAGAGTATTTTCAATCGAATTATCCCACTTTTAATCATTAAAACGGATGAGATGCTGCATGGAATTTCTCATCCCATTTTATCCGCAACATCTTCGAGGTCCAGCCTTTTCAGCCTCGCCTTGGCACGGACCCCGTTTTCATCCCAGCCGATTAATTTATAGAACTTGCCGAGAGCCTCTTCGTATTTGACCATATCATACCGGCTTCCCTGGCGATCAACACAGGACCGGCTCTCCTTTATCCAGGTGGCTTATACGAGTCGTCGCCTTTTCTTCTTCCTTCACGGCAAACAATGGCTTCATCCAGGACCCAAGGCCTCTCCATTTCCGCCCACAATTACTGCTGGGTCATATTCCATCCGGTAGTAGCATTGAGCTCCTTGCTTCCTTCCTCAATATCACCGATCCCGTCTTCAGTGTATTCCGACAACATTCCTCCGCCGGAAATACGCAGCCAGTCGCCCAGGATTAAGTAATCGATCTCTCAATAATGCTCAAGATTGTTTGTTATGGACCATAAGTCACAACCTCCGGCAGAGCCGGAGGCTTGAAAATACGTGAACCGCTCAAAGCGGATTAGAATTGGCACCACCTAAAGGTGGTGACTCACTCTTGGAACAGATTCATTTGATCGAGCCGACGATCCTCTTTTTCCTGGGCTTTTATATACGCCCGGATCGTCTCCTCATTCATCCCAACGGTGGAAACAAAATACCCTCTGGCCCAAAAATGTTGACCCACAAAATTCTTTCTCTTTCCAAGATACACCCGGGCAATTTGGATGGCACTCTTGCCCTTGAGAAACCCTACCACTTGAGAAACCGAATACTTGGGAGGAATCGAGATCAACATATGAACATGGTCGGG
>JBDROD010000291.1:0-2405 GCA_043810415.1 Candidatus Zixiibacteriota bacterium
ATCATAAAAACGGCCTGGCTTTGGGAAACCAAATTGAACCAGAACATATCTCAGATTAAACCGCACAACCCCAGTCACTCAATTACTCAGTAACTCAATAAGCCCAAGCAACCCAATAAACTCATTGGACCCAATAAACCCAATCACCTTAAACATGTTCAGAACGCTACCGCCAACAGGGTTTTGAGTGTCCAGTCATTTGCACACCGGAGGAATTATTAGGAGAATGACTCTTATGGGAAGAGATGAGATCGTTGACGAAGTTCGGCGTATCCGCGAAGAACAGGCTGCCAGGTACAATTTCGACATTAAGGCGATCCTCGCAGCTGCAAAGAAACGACAACGAAAGTCCAGGCGCAAGGTCGTTTCATTTGTACCAAGGAAGGAATTAATCGCCCAAGTGCATCCTGCACCGGCCCCTCATTAAGAGAGTGGCAATGGGTGACGCTGGAATGAAGAGTTTGCGAATTGAAATCAGCCCCAAGATAATGCTTGGCAAGCCGGTAATAAGGGGGACGAGGTTGCCCGTTGACATCGTCGTTGAAAAAATGGCATATGGCGCAACAATCGAAGACCTGAAGAAGGATTATCCGTTCCTTCAGGAAGATGATATCAGGGCGGCACTCCTTTACGCAGCCAAGAGAGTCGCACTTGAGGAAACCTACGCAGCCTAACTTCCCTTTTTTATCTTTACTGCTCACTGTTCATCGTGGTTTGCTTGTCACCTGTCACTTGTTACTCGTCACTCTTAAGTTACTAATATGCCAAAGGAAACTAAAATAAAAAGGTTGGCTGGAAATGGTATAGAGCGTCTTATGAGAAGGAGATAGAAAATGAAGAAAGATCAGGCAGTTAGCAAAAATTTAGACTTACTAAATGAATTCATGAAGTACGCTTTTGAGAACCCAGACGTGTTAGAGAAAATCCCTCCTGGGGCGGAACTGATAATCCTTCCTCTCAATGATCCTGAGCTTTATGAATACAATAAAGGAATGGCTGATCGGCTTGTTTCCCAAGGTGAGGAAGTGGTGTGTGTAAAGATGAAGATACCTAAAATACCGGCACCTGAATTGGAATTAATAACAGCTTCCCAATAAGCTTACTCACTTAGTCACCCGTCACTGTCACCTGTCACTCGTAACTTGTTACTGGTCACTTAAAAGGTTTCTCGTAACTTATTATCCGTAGCCGCTTACAGCTCACAGCTTACGAAAAGGCGAGGGGGATTTTTGGTCAAGTCCACTTTCAAAATAAATTCAACAAGGTTCGTCTAACAATGACGTTACCCTGGGGCAAGAGAGTCGAAGGGTTGACTTGGACCCTAAAACAGAGATAGAAAATTGTTTTCCAGGTAAATCCCCCTCCCCTTGCGCCTGCCTGCGCGTAGCCGCTTCGGCGAAGGCAGGGGAGGGGGCGAGGGGGAGGGGTAACCTTAAAGGTGAACTATTCACCCTCACCCCTGCCTACGGGCAGGCAGGCTAACCCTCTCCCGTCAAGGGAGAGGGAACTATTTTAAAATTTCTAAATCGGGATTTGGATGGCATAATTCGATTGAGTTTAAACAAACATTATGCTAACATTTATTGGGTAAACCCCGTTAGAAATTCTAGCGGGGCATTATTTCTAACGGGGTAAAGGAAAAGTATTATGCCCTCGAAAATTGACAACGTATTAAAATTACTAAAAAAGTATGAGCCAGAAAAAGTAATTTTATTTGGTTCTCATGCCAGAGGATCTTCTGACCCTTTTAGTGATGTCGACTTGGTAATTATTAAAAAGACGAAAAGACTTTTTTTGGATCGGATTAAGGACGTTTTAGGAATCATAAAACCGAACTTTGCTATTGATATCTTTGTCTATACTCCTAAGGAATTTCAAAATATGTTATCAAGTAGGAATTCCTTCCTGGCACACGTGATCAATGAGGGCAAGGTGGTTTATGAAAAACCCTGAGATAGAATCGAAACGCTGGTTAGAACAAGCGAAATATGACCTTGAAGTTGCCCGATGGAATGTGAAGGGAGCCCTTTTTGCCCCTGCCTGTTTCTGGGCGCAACAGTCGGCCGAAAAGGCAGCAAAAGCATATTTATATTCTAAAGGTGAAAGATTTGTCATTGGCCATTCCGTTGTAGAATTAGTTGAAAAATGTAAAGTCTATGATAAAGATTTTAAAGGGCTCACAACAATTGGTGCTTTCTTGGACCGATTTTATATACCCACGCGATATCCCAACGGCCTTCCTGGTGGAGTCCCTGCGCATGTTTACAGAAGAAAGGATTCTACCGAGGCCATCAAAATGGCCCAGAATATTTTTGACTTCATCTCAAGGAAGCTCTCACCCAGTTAAAAACTCTTTAGTATAACGGTTAGTTAACCCCGTTAGAAATTCCAGTCCCGCTATAGCG
>JBDROD010000292.1:0-5152 GCA_043810415.1 Candidatus Zixiibacteriota bacterium
GCCAGAACAGATTGGGATAGCAAAAAAGAATATTGAAAGAGTTACCCAACAGATGAAAAAGTGACCTCACCCCCTTAGTCCCCTTCTCCACATTTGTGGAGAGGGGGAAACAGGGGGAGAGGTATAAAAATGAATGAGATATTTAAACTTCATAATTAGCATCCTGATTCTTGCCATTCTATTATTCCCCCAATTTTCTTTATCCCAACCGGACGTTCCACTAAAGCCAGAATTACCTCCATCGGAAAGCACATCTCATTTTAATATTTACACTCAAGATCAGCATTTGGCTTCCGAGATTAAAGGGATACTGCAAACTTCCTATGCGAAGATCTCCGGATTTTTGGAAGATTCGTTAACAGAGGTAGTCAACGTTTATGCGGTGAACAGCGAAGATGAGTTTCTTTCGCTGGTGGGGGGTGGTTTTCCCGATTGGGGAGTAGGCTGCGCCATTCCGGAACGGAATGTAATCATATTGAAATCCCCTTACCGTTTCAAATATTACCGTCCTTTCTCCCAGGTGGTTACCCATGAATTAGCGCATATATTTCTGGGAAAATACGCCGGTGGAAAAAGGATTCCCCGCTGGCTGGATGAAGGTTTCGCCATGCACCAGTCACAGGAATGGACCATCGGGCAGGACGTCTCCATAGCCCGTGCTGTTTTGACCGGCTCCACTATTTCATTGTCCGACATAGAATCGGTAAATGCATTCAGCCAAAACAAGGCGGACTTGGCATATACCGAAAGTTTTCTGGCTGTTTCATACCTCTATAGCGAATACGGAAGAGGGACGGAAAAAGAGCTGGTGACTCAATTAGCGAATGGCTCCAGCTTAGATATAGCTTTTTTGCGGACGATTGGTTCCAATTATCTTTCCTTTCAGCTGGATTTTGAAAAATATCTAAAAACCAAATACAACTGGGTGGGTATCCTGGGGGATACATTCCCCCTATGGCTGGGGCTTGCTTTTCTGATCGTGATCTTGTATTTTCTCAAGCGACGGTATACCAAAAAGAGGGTGGAAGAGTGGGAAATGGAGGATCAAGGGATTAAGAGAATAGACGAGATTTCGGATGATCAAACACAAAATTGAATATTGGATGACATATCTGGTGGGCGGGCTGGTCAGGGTAATTCCATCCAGTTGGGCGCTTACCCTGGGATCCTTTCTGGGATGGCTGGCTTTTGACGTGGTAAGGATAAGACGAAGAGTGACGCTGATCAATCTAAAAAACTCTTTGGGAATGGAAAGGAAGGAACTTGTCAAAATTGGGCGCAGGGCTTATAAGAATTTCGCAAAATCCATGGTGGAGTATTCTCTGTTTCCTTCTTTTGATAAAGACAAAATCTCCAAGATAACGGATTTTGAAGGAATAGAGAATTTTGACGAGGCACTAAGGAAGGGAAAGGGGGCCATTTTAGTTGCAGGGCATTTTGGCAGTTGGGAGTTGATGGGAGCAGCTACAAGTCAAAAAGGGTATCCCATCGATTTTCTGGTAGGAGAACAGCACAATCTTTTAGTGGATAACCTGATGAACGATTATAGAAGGTCCATGGGGATCGGCATAATCAAAATGGGAGTTGCCGCCAAGGGTATAATCAAAGCTTTAAAAGAAAATCGGTTTGTGGCGATGCTCTCCGATCAGGATGCGGGGAGTGACGGAACGGTAGTGGAGTTTTTCAATCGACCTGCATCCACACCCAAAGGTCCGGCTGCTTTTGCCTTGAAGCTGGATGCTCCCATTATCATGGGATTCATCATCAGACAGGAGAATAAGAAGCAGAGAATAATTTTTGAAAGGCCAATTTACGGTGAAAAGACTTCAGATAAGGAAGAAGATATTCGAAATTTGACTCAGGCTTATACCCGAAAATTGGAAGAATATATTCGAAGATATCCGGATCACTGGTTCTGGCCACACCGCCGATGGAAGAGCACGACTAAAGAGTATGAAAAATCTGTCAGCGGATGAAACGGATTGAACGGATGACTTCACCCTCCCTACCCCTCTCCATATAGAGGGTGTGTAATAATTGGGTTTTGACTTTGTAGCCGCAATCTTTAGATTGCGTAAGTCATTGGAATCCAACGAGCCGTTTTCGTCCATATGGACGGCTACAAAAAACTGAATTGTGACACAGTCTCAAAGTGGAGAAGTAATGAGATGAATGGTACCTAAACGGATTTTAATCATACAGACTGCCTTTCTGGGGGACGTTATCCTCTCCACCCCCCCGATCAAAGCCCTGCGGGAGCTTTTCCCCGATTCATTCATATCTTACCTTCTCATCCCTGAAACCAAAAAGGTTCTGGAGAATAACCCGTACTTAAACGAGATTTTGGTGTATGATAAAAGAAACAAAAAGGGACCGATACGTTTTTTTCGGATGGTTGGTAAAATCAGAGAGAGCGGATTTGATTTGGCGGTGATCCCGCACCGCTCATTCCGAAGCGCTCTTTTGTCCTATCTTTCTCGCATACCCAAGAGAATCGGATTTGATAATAGTGCCGGTTCCTTCTTGTTTACAAGAAAAGTGAACTATCTTACAAATATCCATGAGGTTGAACGCAATCTCTCACTTCTTTCCGATTTCGATTATCATCCAAAGAATATAAACCCTGAGCTTTTTCCTTCTCCTAATGATTATTCTTATGCCCGCAAGCTTTTGCATGATTCCGACATTCGAGAAGAGGAGAAAATAGTAGGGATTGCTCCCGGCTCGGTCTGGGCAACGAAAAGATGGCTTCCGGAGAGATTCGCCGAAGTAGCTGACCTTCTTCAACAAAAAGCCGGAGCGAAGGTAGTCTTCTTAGGTTCTGGGGGGGATCGAAAACTATGCAAGCAGATAGTCGATCAAATGAAAACTCCGCCGGTGATTTTAGCCGGCAAGACCGATATTCTTCAATCTGCCGCCATAATTTTACTATGTAAGGTGATCCTTTCCAATGACAGCGCCCCGGTGCACGTTGCTTCTGCCATGAAAAGACCGGTGGTGGCAATTTTCGGTTCCACCATCCCGGAGTTTGGTTTTACTCCTTATGGTGAAGGTCACGTTATTGTCCAGAAAAAAATGGAATGCCGTCCTTGCGGGATACACGGTAAGCGTAAATGTCCTCAAAAGCATTTCAAATGTATGAAAGAGATAACCACAGAGGATGTTTATGAATCAGTAGTATCACGACTTTCAACTTCTTCCCCTTAGTTCCCCTCAGCATATAGTGGGGAGGAGGATAGAGGAAGCGAAATTCATCTTATTATTCCTATCCCCAATGTACAGATTTAAAATCACAGTTATCGGAACCATCAATAAAGACAGTATAATCTTCCCTAACGGAAAAAGAACGGAAAGTTTCGGGGGAATTTTTTATAATCTGTCTGCCTTATCCGGGTTAGGTGGAAAGCGATTGGAAATTTATCCGGTATGCAATCTGGGGTGTGATGTCTATGACGAGGTGACTTCGACTCTTGAAAGATTCGGGAACGTGAATTTAAGAGGAATATCTAAAGTAAAAAGAAAAAACAATCATGCCTTACTGTTGATAGATGGAAACAATCAAAGAGAAGAAATCTTAAAGAACAGAGTTCCGGTTTTGAGGTTCGAACAGGTCAAACCTTTTCTGGATAGTCAGGTGATTTTGGTAAATTTCATTTCCGGATTTGATATAGGACTGACAGATTTAAAACGGATTAGAAAGAGCACAAAAGCTCTTATTTACCTGGATATCCATAGTCTCACACTGGGAAGGGACAAAACCGGGAGGAGATATTTAAGGATGCCGAGGAATTGGAGAGAGTATCTAAAGGCGGCTGATTTTGTACAAACCAATCTGCCGGAATTGAATGTTCTATCCGGGGGAAAGGTCAAATCTTTAAAGGATATTCGAGATTTCGGTATCTATGTGTTAGGTTTAGGACTTCGGGTACTGTTGGTCACCATAGGGGAAAAAGGTACGGTTATGATTTATAGAGAAGGGGAGAAGGTCAAATTTAAAAGGTGCCAGGGGATAAAATTCCATGGATTCAAAGATGCCACCGGCTGCGGGGACGTTTTTTCGGCAGGTTTTCTGACATGCTATTTTATTACAAGGAACTTAATTCAGGCTCTAAATTTTGCCAATAAAATGGCTACAGAAAATTGTAAAATATCCGGGACGGAAAATGTCTTAAACTTAATGAAGAAATACGGGGTATGAACCATTTAACCTTGGTAAGATAATTTTCCTCGATGTAGTTACTTCGAACTTCCCTCTAAATAGATTGACAAAAGTCTGGAAATAACTTAAAATGGTAATATGAATCAAAAATTGTATCTGGTAGACATCGAAGGAACAATCGTCAAGGATAAATCCTATGCCCTTATAGAAGGGGCAGTTGATTGGATAAATTCTTTAATCCTATCTCCTCAAAAACTTGGTTTAGTCTCAAATAATACCACCCATAAGCCCTTGGATCTTTTGGTTCTATTGCGGAACATAGGATTCAATATTCAATCGGAGAATCTGATTACCTGCATGGGAGTTGCTTTGAATTGGCTGAGAAGAGAAAACATAAAAAGGTGTTATGTGATAGGCGCTCCTCATCTCAAAGAATATCTGAATGAAAACGGAATCGAGACTCCCTCCGGCGATAATGTGGAAGCGGTTCTGGTGGGATTGGACACTTCACTGGATTTCAACAAGCTCAAGATTGCGGTCAATGTGCTGGTCAAACACGATGCTCCTTTACTGGCGCTTCATTCCAACCGGGTATACCAAGACGAAAAAGGGGAGTTGTCTCCTTCCGTCGGAGCAGTGGTCCAGGCATTGGAATATAGTACACAGAAGAATGCAATCGTCATGGGAAAGCCGGCACCTCAAATTTACCAAGAGGCGATGGGAAGATTCAAGGCAAAACCCGAAAATTGCATAATGATAAGCGATGATCCTCTCTCCGATCTGGCCGGTGCGAAGAAACTGGGGATGAAGACGGTTTTTGTGACTTCGGGTAAATATAAAGACAAAGAGATTCTGGAGAGTTTGGAGGAAAGATTACAGCCGGATTGGATCCATTTAAGCATAAAGGAGATCAGGATATAGAACGTTGAATATAGATTTAAGAAAGCAAATTGCAGAATGCAAAGTGCAAATTTAAAGCCGGGGATTTTTGTT
>JBDROD010000293.1:0-2312 GCA_043810415.1 Candidatus Zixiibacteriota bacterium
GGAATAGCTCTTCCGTGGGTTGAATGAAACGAATCTAATTTAACATATCCGGCAACCCTGCCAGTGCAACCGATTCCCGATACGATCGCCATATCATTTGTAGGTATCTGCGACTTCTCCAGTGCCATCAAAAAAGCAGTAACTGCGGTTCCGATTCCACAGGTGGGGCACCAGATATGAGGCATCCGATCCATCCTCAGAAGATGCTCCATCGGATGTTCTTCTTCAATCTCTTTTTTCTCTGTTACTTCTATCTCACTCATTTTACAGCCTCCTTGATAGCCTTATAAATATCTTCTGGTTCGTGCACCCAACCACCTCCATGCGGGACCAGGATCGACTTAGTTTTCCCCTGGGATGCCCTCTCCACTTCTAAGACCATCTGCCCATAATTCATCTCGACAACCACAAACCCTTTAATCTTCTGAGCTAATTCATATATCTTTTTCCCCGGAAAGGGCCAGACGATAATCGGTCTTAAATACCCAACTTTGATTCCTTCTTTCCTTGCCTTCTGTATTGCAGGTATAGCCACACGCGAACTAATCCCATAAGAAAATACCACTACTTCCGCATCCTCAGTTTGTTCCTCTTCCACATCCACTAACTCATCTTTAAAAAGTCTTATCTTCTCAATTAATCTCCGGACTAATTTTTCCTGAGCTTCCCAGTTCATCACCGGATAACCCCGTTCGTCATGGGTTAAGCCAGTTACGTGGATTTTATAACCATCTCCGGCTTTGATTATCTCTGGAACTAAATCCGGACCAGGTTTAAAGGGAAGATATTTCTCCGGCGGAAGCTCAGTGTATCTTCTGGGATAAAGCTCTATTTGGTCTGCTTCAGGTATAACCACTTTTTCAGTCATATGTCCTACACATTCATCCATCATCACCAATACCGGAACCCTGAACCTCTCTGACAGATTGAAAGCTTTAATCGTAGCCCAGAAGCATTCTTGAGGTGAATTAGGGGATAAAGCGATTAACTCATAATCGCCATGCGAACCCCATTTTGCCTGCATCATATCTGCCTGACCAGGAAGTGTAGGAAGCCCGGTCGAAGGACCACCTCTTTGCACATCTACCACTACGCAGGGTGCTTCCATCATACAGGCTAAACCGATATTCTCCATCATCAGAGAAAATCCAGGCCCTGATGTTACGGTCATTGTTTTTGCTCCCCCCCAGGCTGCTCCTACAACTGCTGCCATAGAGGCAAGCTCATCCTCCATCTGAATGAAAATCCCGCCAACCTCCGGGAACCTCTCAGCGATCCTCTCCACTACCTCAGTTGAAGGAGTTATGGGGTATCCAGCCACAAAGGTACACCCGGCTGCTAAAGCCCCTTCACCGGCTGCATGGTCACCATCTAAATAGTGAGCCCCGGTTAAAACTCTTTTGGGATTAGCTTTCAACTTTTTGCACCTCCTTTTTCTCAATCACGAATAAGGCAAATTCAGGACAGAGTAGCTCGCAAAGCCCACAGTGAACACATTCATCCGGGTTTTTAGCTCTGGGGGGATGATAACCTTTCAAGTTGAACTCTGTGGAAAGCTCTAAGACATCTTTAGGACAGTATTCCACGCAGAAAGCACAACCTTTGCACCTTTCCCGGATTATATGTATCTCCCCGTGCGGGATCTGTATCTTATCAGCATCTAAGGGCTTACGCCAGAACCTCATCTTATTTCCTCCAGATTGAAATTAATAACCACTTTTTCAGTATAGTATAATACAAACAAACCTGTATAAGTCAAGGGGTTTTACCTATTAATAATCAAAAAAAATCAAATTTCTGAGATGTCGAGACACGTTCTGCTCTTGGTTGGTGTTCACACCAACCTTTTTTCGTAGGGGAGGGGCTTGTCCCCTCCCGTCCCACGGGAGTCCGCACGGTTCGACGGTTCAACAAACTCACCGTCCCTGAGCGAAGTCGAAAGGAGCAGAGTCGAAGGAAAGGACTCCCCTACAAAACTCTTATTTTTTCTTCTTTCTTTTTCCTTTAACCTTTTTAACTACTTTCTTCCCCTTGGAAACTACCTTTTTACCCTTTGGTTTTACCTTCCTTTTTTCCAATTCTTTTTTCATTAACAATGCTACCTCAGCTGGGCTTTCTGCCACTTTTATCCCTACTTTATTGAATGCCACTATTTTTTCAGCCGCGGTCCCACTTCCGCCTGAGATTATCGCACCTGCATGCCCCATCCTTTTACCCGGAGGCGCAGTCCTGCCAGCAATAAAGGCTACCACTGGCTTGGTCACATTTTTCTTTATAAATAGTGCGGCCTCTTCTTCGTCTGTGCCGCCTAT
>JBDROD010000294.1:0-4403 GCA_043810415.1 Candidatus Zixiibacteriota bacterium
GGATCTCCGTTTTCAGTTTGCGGGTAAAATACCGGTAATTGTAAAGGCCGGTCAATTCATCCACAATGGTCAACTCTTCGGTCTTTTTATGGAGAAGGGCATTCTCTATGGCCAAAGCTGCAGATCCGGCCAAGATGGTAAAGATATTTTCATCCTGATCCAGAAATACTCCTACTCTGGGGGAACGTGTCTCCATCGCCCCGATCACTTTACCCCGTGAGATCATGGGAACCGCTAGGAGAGCTTTCATCTCATCTGCTCCGGATTCATAATGCGTATCTTGGGACAGATCGATTATTCGTACCGTCTTTCCCCGAGTCATCACTTCACTCAAGACCCCCTGACGCTGCTCCTCTTTCGGTTCTGTATATTTTATCTTTTCCCCTTCTTTGATTTCCCCCAGAAGGGAGACGAACCCGGACTGGTTTAAAACGAAAATGGAGAAAAACCGGTATCCTAACGTCCTTTGAACGATATTGAGTATTTCCTCTACCACTTCATCCAAGTTAAGTTTCTCCACCAAAATGCGCGAGGTCTCATAAATGGACTCGATTTGTGCTTGTGATCTTTCCAGCTCGGAGGTCCTTTGATTTAAAACGTCAAACATCCGCAGAAGTTTCGACCTGGAGTTTTTAAGCTCTTTTACCACCAAACCCACCGTAATGGCCAATATCCAAAGGGTCAATATCTGGAAAAGCACATGGCTGGTGGGAAGTAGGGATAAATCATTAACGTTCACCGACAGATATAAGATGGATGAAAGCAACGCCAGCAAAAGGCCGGCGAATAAACCGGAGGCATAACTCCCAAAGGGGACGGCCAAAAAGTAGAGGTAAAAGAATTCACTTTCTCTTCGATCGGCCAAAAGCCCGGCTAAGGTGATGAAAATCAGGTCCAAAAAGGTGGTGAAAAAATAAAGTTTCTCGTCCGGGATGCGGAAATTATTGGTGAAAACCAATATCCCGAAGGAATACGTAAAAAAGAAAGCGACCAAACCCCAGATACGATGATCATATTCGGGGGCGAACAGCACCCAGAAGATGATGCTCAAGAAGAAACTCCCTCGAATAGCCCAGAAAATAGACTGGGGCTGCGCCAAAATTGACCAGAAATTCGACTCTTTTCTCACTGGCATGGGTATATCCTGTAAGGTGTTAGATCATCAGAAGAATGAGACACCGTATCTTAATATATCGGCAGTAAAACAGGATTTTGGACTGAGATGGTCGGTAAAACCTTTACTTAAGGTCATCCCATAAAGAAGTCCGCCACTTGTCGCTTCCCCGAGTGGGGTTTGGCCAACAAATCGAGAACCGCCCGATTCCATCCCAAAGGTCCTATGCCCGGTGCCTTTAGCACCGATAATTTTCCTAATATGTCACTCTCGTATGAGTTATTTTTCTTCCTGGTCAATACCGGTATATCTACCGCTTCCAATAACGGAAGATCATTCCAGCTGTCCCCCAATCCGATGCTCAAAAGTCCTTCTCCCCGGTTGGTTCTATATATACGGGTTAAGAGCAAAACCGCCTTTCCTTTATCGTTCCCCCCGGTGAGATGAAAAAACCTACCTCCCCGGGTTAAGCTTAATCCCGTTTTTTTGAATTCTTTTTCTGCCAGCTTAATTTCTCTTTTTCCAGGCTCTTTTAGAAAATAAAAGGGTTCATCATATTCTCTTTTCTGGGCTAACCTCGCCTCACTTAAACTCAGGTTGGTTAAAGAGGATACCTTTTCGGCTTTCAGATCACCAAAACCTTTCACCTCTAGGCTAAACCTGTCGGAGACCTCTAGCAATTTCTCTCTGATTCTCAGGTAAGGTGTTCCCAGTTCCAAAATCCGATACTTCCCCTTTTTCTTAAGAGTGCTGGGGAGGTGAAGAAAGTAATCATCCGGGATGAAAATCGCTCCGCCGTTTTCAGATATAAAAGGATCACCGATCTTCAGATTTTTCCGGTAAAGCTCCAACTCCGCTCTGGTTTTGCTGGAACATAAGATCAGAGGTACTTTTCTCTTCTTGATCTCTCTTAAGGCGGGGAGTGCCGGCTCAAACGAATAAGTATCGCTGTCCAGAAGGGTGCCATCTAAGTCGGTGAAGATCAGAAGACTATGCTTCGTTTTGGTCATTGGAGTTTATAGATGGGAGAACTCATCCGGCTTGGGCTTTTCCTCCCGGGACGTTTTGAATCTTCTCTCCAGTATCTCCTTGGCGATATCCTTTCCGCCTAAACCGAAGGCGATGGCTGATCCCAGCACTACTCCGCCGAACGAGATGGAGAAGGTGGCGATCACGATCCCCCGGGCAATTCCCAGCTGCTCTATGGCCATGGCGGAAAAGAAGATGATGATCAGAATCCGAAAAAGGGTGGCGATCAGCTTGGCCGAAGCCACCTGGGCGTTCACCAGCCCGATGAGAATAGCCCGACTAAAGAATCGGGAAAGGAAATATCCCAAAAGAAAGACGAAGACCGCCACCAGGAAACGGGGAATGTAGTTCAGAACCGTTACCACGAAATCGTCCGCTGCTGAGATCTGTAAAGTTCCCAAGGCGATTAAAAAGAAAAGGAAAATTATACACCAGTAGATGATGATACCGATGGTCTCGCTGGGTGTCCGGTTTATGCTGGCTTTGGCCAAGACCGACGTCAATCCTACCCGGTACCCGAAGACGTCGAACCTTATCAGCTTCATAACATACCTCACCACCAGCTTTATTCCCCAGCCCAAGATGAGTCCCAGGACGATGATGACCAAGAGCGTAATTAAATCCGGAGCGATGCTGGCAATCTTGTCCCAAGAATGAATCAGTGATATTTTCCAAGAGTATTCCATCTGGCACCTCCGAGGGCTATAATTTGACCTCTTTTTTCCAGTTAGCCAAAAGGTGAGCTTTCTGTTTTTCGAATTCTAAGCACAGGGCTTCGATTTTAGTTTCCACCTCCCCCGCATCGGAATCGATGGTTTGGTTTACGAACGAGGCAATCCAACCCAAGTAAAGGGGGGTCAGAGATTTCAAAGTATGAGTCTGGGAGATTATTTTATGATGGTACGCCAAGGCAAAATCGTATATGCACCTCACCCAGACTGTATCCGGAAGATAGAACTCGACCACATTTTGGGAGGAGATGTCGTGGAGTTGAGCCATCAGACCGGGGGAGATGATCTTCTGCCAGATGGGGGTGAGATTGGAGAACCCGTGCTTGAATTGATCCACCATCCTTTCCAGATTCAGCCGGATCGACTCCAAACCCACCTCAAACTTAAAACCGAATTCCTTTATCGGCTCAGAGCTGGTAACCTTCGACCACACCGGGTAATATTCCTCCATCAGGAAGAACACCGACCCGACCACCTGCACCAGCATTTCCGAAAGATCGGCTCCCGGATCCTTGGCCTGGTGTATCTTGGCTCCCAGGAAGGATTGGCACACCTTAAAATCGTCAGCCATGGCGGTGGTAGTCATCCAGATATCTATACCGAACCGAGCGATGTCGCTGTCGTAGACTTTTTTATTGAAGTAATGCTGGGCCAGTCTTCCCGAAAATCCAAAATCCCCGCCAATGGGCTGTCGAATCCTTTTTCCATAAAGAGCCCGGGTGAGGGGGTAGACTATGCTGTTGGTGATGGTGCCGTCATATTTGTGGCGCTTGTAATAGGGGGCGACGAAATCATATCCGTGAAAAAGGATGGGCTCGATCAGAAGTTCAATCCACTCCGGGGTGATGCTTCTTAAATCCGAATCCACCACGGCGCAAGCTTTGGCATCGAGGGCGGAAGCGATACTGAAAATGGTCCGGAAAGCGCTTCCCTTTCCGGGGATGCCTTGATAAGGAGTAATTATCTTGTGGATGGGATAAAGAGGATGCTCCATCAACAGGACATCCAAGTCGTCCAAAGTGGTCTGTTTTACCAATTCCTGCGTTCCGTCAGTCGAACCCCCATCCGAATTTACCAGAAGGGTGTGGTACTTGGGGAAATATTTTGCCAGCCCGGCTGAAACCGCCCTCACCACATGCGGAATGGTGGGGGAGTTGTTATAGCTGGGTATCCCCACCAGTATGTCCACCGTTTTCAGCTCTTGAATCTGCTTTCTGACCTCTTTGTAGAGTATATCCTTAACCATACCTTAAAGGTTCCTTGATTTAAATTTATTTCTTTCTTCTCACTTGAAGTTAAAACATATCTTTTTGAAAAACAAGTTTTTTCAGATGTCATTACGTTTTGAAATTCCGGAAGAAGAATTTCACATTTTTACTACTGCCTAAATCGGTAAGATTGCTATATAGGTTTATGCTGCCGTTAAATTATCATCGAGGATTTGATTTATATGTGCTAATTCTGTTTCTTTTTCAACGGGAAAGGGACCCTAAGTCCCTTTTCCAATCCAGATATTCCAGGGGATGACC
>JBDROD010000295.1:0-18441 GCA_043810415.1 Candidatus Zixiibacteriota bacterium
AACCTAACCTGTCCAACAAAAGGGGTTCACTCCAAATTGCGTCCATACCTGCTCACCCGTTATCCCATGGCCATCATTATCTGCCGCCCATGCGATATTTACCGTATCACCTTGATATATCCCTAAAAAGCCAGTGATATCGTCCTGACAGCCGAATGGACCATAAGGATTCTCGTCAATATGCATAATATCAGTATCCATATAGAATCCAATGTACATATCCGATAGTAAATGAACGCCAATGTTCTCAAAAGTATATTCGGCAATGATGAACTTATAGTAGCCCTCTGTATCCCAGGAATAGCTTTTTTGAGTAACTTTAATATCTAAAGGGAAATGCTTTCGATTATCCCAATCGTCCTGTTGATCGGGGGAGAGGGGGATATCCGCAGAGGTATCGGTATACACTGCGATAATGTCCTGTTCTGAGGTGGCATCAGGAGAATAGCAGGGTACATTGGTTCTCGTGCTTCTTTCCTGGATGTAACCTTTAGGTGCGGGACCATCGGGCCACATTTCATAGATCCAAAACCAACCGTCACATCCCACGGTGGTGTAAGGATGGTCATTCACTTTTGCCCCTATCCATAATGCTCCGTGAAACAGGTATTCGAGACCCGATTCAGGAGGATATTCAAATGATGGAGCTGGCATCTCTTGGTCGGGATTAGGATTGTAACAACCACCCATCGACTCATTCAATCTCCTCGTTTTACTTCCTACTAATCCCCAGTTGGTCATGCATGCCCGAATATCAGAGGTTCGGTGGGCTCTCTGCTGGGCATTCGGTAGACCCGGTTTGTCACCACGAATGGATATAACTGTACTATCACCAGAGATTTCCTTCATCCTGGCGTATGAGTCAGATACAGTAAATGTCGAAAATACCAAGACAACCAGAGATAATGTTATTTTCAAAAGCCAAGCTTGATATCTTTTACTCATTACTCATGCCTCCTGCTAATTTCACTCGTTTCAGAACTTGTTAAAAGTCTCTAAGCGAACCGCAAAATTCTTGAATTCAAAGAACAAGATGTGGTGTAATCAAAGAGGCTATCTGATTCATTTTTTAATAATCGCTTAATTTAATATAGCTATATTTGCGAATTTGTCAAATGGAATTAGTATTCTTCACCTTATTCATAAATAAATCCATAAGAAGATAGAAACCCATTATTAGGGTATCTGCTTACCTTAGAACAAGTCACACATATTAAGTGCACGCTCTAACACATTGTAAAGTAAGGGGATAACGGAAGTAATCTAAAGAAAAGCAATGTGAAGGCCTAACCTTGGTTCCAATAGGCTATTCGAACATAACTTTAGCCCTGGGTGCAAATCGTAAGATTCACATCTGAATAATGGTTAAGTTAAGCGGGTGGATTACCCCGAAGAATATTAAAATAGGAAGCTAGAAGCTGGATTTGCTATCATTCTCAAGCTTTCAGTCCCAAATCTAATCTTTCATCGACTCCAGGAATTTGGCGTTGTTTTTGGTCTTGCGAATACGATCTAACAGAAACTCCATTGCCTCTACCGAATTCATCTCGTTCAGGAACTTCCTCAAAATCCACACTTTGTGTAGATCCTCCGGAGGCAGAAGAAGCTCCTCTTTTCTGGTTCCGGAGCGGTTGATATCCATAGCCGGGAAGATTCGCCGGTCGGAGAGCCGCCGGTCCAGAACCATCTCCATGTTGCCGGTTCCCTTGAATTCCTCGAAGATGACCTCGTCCATTCTGCTCCCGCTCTCTATTATGGCGGTGGCAATTATGGTGAGGCTTCCTCCCTCCTCAATATTTCGCGCGGCTCCAAAAAATCTTTTGGGCCTTTGCAGCGCACTGGAATCGACTCCTCCCGAGAGTATCTTACCGCTGTGCGGCACCACCGCATTATTAGCCCGAGCCAGACGGGTGATGGAATCCAAAAGAATCACCACATGCAATCCATGTTCCACCAATCTCTTGGCTTTCTCCAGCACCATGTCCGCCACCTGTACGTGCCGGTCGGGGGGCTCGTCAAAGGTGGAGCTGACCACCTCTCCTTTAACCGATCTTTTCATGTCGGTGACCTCTTCCGGCCTTTCGTCGATCAACAGGACGATCAACTTCATGTCTGGATGATTGGTGGTGATGCTGTTGGCTATCTTCTGAAGCAGCATGGTTTTGCCTGCTTTGGGCGGTGATACGATCAGACCCCGCTGTCCCCTGCCAATGGGGGTCATCAGGTCCATGATCCGGGTGGCGACCTCCTCTGAATTGGTTTCCAACTTTATCCTCTTCTGGGGATAAAGCGGAGTGAGGTTGTCGAAGAACACCTTGTGTTTTGCCACCTCAGGATTTTCGAAGTTCACCGCTTCGATCTTCAGCAGGGCGAAATATTTCTCGCTCTCCTTGGGGGGCCTCACCTGTCCGGAGGTGGTGTCTCCGGTTCTCAGATCGAAACGCTTTATCTGGGAAGGGGAGACATATATGTCGTCCGGTCCCGGAAGGTAGTTGTAGTCCGGAGAACGGAGGAATCCATAACCCTCTGACAAGATCTCCAAGACCCCTTCGGCGAAGATGAAACCGTCCTTTTCGGTTTTTGCCTCCAGCAGCTTAAATATCAATTCCTGCTTTCTTAAACCCCCAAGCCCGGGAATTCCCAGCTCTTCGGCCAGATCCAGAAGCTCTGTTACGGTTTTGCTTTTTAATTCTACGATATCCATACCCTTCCACCTTTCCTTTTATGTTTGAATATGATTAGCTGAGTTTTGACTTCCAAAAGTTTCTTTCAGAATTATTCACTTATGATCGGAATTTGTCGGATGCTTTATTTAAACTCTCACGAGGTAAAACGATCTGGCTGATTGAATCTTCACCCTTAATCCATGGTTTTGGAATTATTGGGAGGCATATTTTACCGCCGCAGGCGGGATCGAAAATTTGGACAAAAGCCGTTTTATGAGATTGAGTTTATGTTCCGAGGAAGACCTCGATGGCAGAAATCTTGCAACCGAACAGAGCTGCTCTATGAGTTTGGTTTCATCCTCTCTTATAATGGATTGCCTATCGGTTTTATCGGCATCTTTCCGTTCGGGCTTCACCCGGTTTTGCGTTCATAATCCGGTTTTCTTTCTCTGATTATTCCTGTTTGGATAATAATCCGGTTGTTAGAATCTCCCGCTTGGTAGATTAACGGGTTGGCCAGTTTCTGGTATATATAATCGTCTTTCCTCCACCCGACACCGTCTGGTATGCCCCGGTAAATCGCTTCTAACTTCGACTTAACAGGAAAACAAGAGAGATAAAACCGATTAAACCTTTCTAAAAGAACTTATCGGTGGAACATTGAGGTAAGGTTCACCCGTATCTGCTCAATCAGGATTTCCGCTTCTTCGTTTTTACTGGCTCCTTTGCCACTTTCTCCTCGATAAGCTCTTCTACTTTCGCATCCCCCCATAACTTCTCTAAAGCGTAAAATTCTCTTACTTCCGGCAAAAATATGTGTATCACCACATCCACATAGTCCAAAAGAATCCAGCGACTGGACTGGTATCCTTCGTGATGCCAAAATCGAACTCCCTTTCTCTTCAAATTTTCGGTGATCCATTCGGCTATCGCTTTGGCATGGATATCCACGCTGGCGGAGCATATCACGAAAAAATCACACACCGGAGAAAGCTTGCGCAGATCGAGGATTTTTACGTCGAAAGCTTTTTTCTCTAAAGCCAGTTCGCCTGCTAGATGAGCTAACCTCTTGGGCATTATTTTCAAAGAGCTTTGTACCTCCTTTTTTACATGGTTTTAAACGGCAGACACGTTGTTTTTGGTTGAATTCAACTATCGGGATAGACTCGAAAGAAGAGTTTTATAATCGTTGCCGATCAATACGGTCAAAGTGACATCCTGGTAATTGTCCTTCAGCTTTCTGCAGATGACATTTACCGGCTTGATGCCCAGTGCTCCTGCGGTTAAAAGGGCGATTTCGGAAGGCGAGCCATCCTTTCCGGCTTCCGTGCGGTCTATGATCATGCTTTCATTGGAAAGGGAATCTTCCAGCCCGGCGGAAGCGAAATCGCATTTCCCCACATTCACCACTTCGTACCGGATGTGGCTGGTTTTGAATAGTTCCAATTTTCTTGCCATCTTCCGAGCTAACTCGGGGTCCTTTGAAGTGGTGCATCCGTTAAGGATTTGAACCCGAGCGGAAAAGAGCTTTCCCGGGTCGTCTGCGGGTGAGCCAAATTCGGATGCTTCCGGCTGGCTTATTTTTTTATAAAAGGAAAAAGCATATACAAGCAGCAGGACGGTCAAAAAAGCAATGGCGAACCAAAGCAACTTGGAGCCTAATTTGTACCAGAAGTTGACTCTTATTCTTTTGCTTCTCCGGTAGTACCTATGGGTTTTTCTTTTGTTCTTCCCGAACATTATCTTAACAGGTGGAGATATATAGTTGTTGAGTATGAAAGGTTTTCCGTAATTATGCGAGATTCAATAAAGAGTTGAAGGGGAGAGGATATCATCGGGTCATCCAGACCTCATCTTTTGTGCTCATACCAGGGATAGTAATTCCCCCAATCATTGGGTGAAGGACAGGTAACCACGTTTATCATAAAAGAGAAACTGCTATTAGGTCGGTAATTCAACTGGAAATTGGGCAGGACGGCGTTTTTTATCCCGCCATTGTTTCGCCCCACCACCGATAGGGGCTGATGCAGGTAATTCAAGCTTAAAGTAAGACTCAACGGGTTGGATATCCGATAGTTTAACGTGGTGGTATAGATTCCCAGGCTGCCGTTGGTGCTGCCGCTGGAGAAATAGGAAAAAGTGTAGCTTTGATATAGCTTGAACCTGGAGGGATCGAGCAGGCTGAAGGTCTGGGCATTCGATTTTGATCCCAGGGGATTTATGGATGTAGAATTATCGGTAGATATTTGAGCCTGAATCGGAGTCAAAACCGAGAAAAGAAAAATCAGCATTAACCCAGAGATTAAGATTATCAATAATTTGTTCATATTGTCCTCGCTTTTTAAATCACGAAAGCGAATATAGAAATTGCATGTGCACCTGTCAATATCTTTTTAATGCCTTTTTATGGAACCCTCAGATTATTATACGATTCATCTGACTTTTAGTTCCCATCCGAAGATCAGAAAGATTAAGTCTATTTAAGTCTTCCAAGGATGAATCGATTAATATGATTTGATTTTTATGGATTGATTATGCCGAAAATCAATAATCCCCGGATCTCAAGATTCCCCGCTGTATTTACTGCCTACTTCTATTACGAAATTGATACGCCTAAGGCGAAACCTTCGTTTGGCGGGTTTGCCGTTCCAAAAGGATTCTTTCCAGCTTTTTTAATTCCTCCGGTGAGTTGATCCCCAGCGTTTCCACCGGGTCGGCAGTTACCATTCCACCGACCGACAGGTTTTGTCTCCGGATGATCTTTATCGCATCGGTTAGGTAATATTCTCCTTGTTTATTATCATTGGGTATGCGTTGGAGGGCCGAAAAAAGCACCACCCGGTTAAAACAGATGATACCGGTATTGATCTCCTTCACTTTTATTTGATCGGCAGAAGCGTCCTTGGCCTCCACTATTTCCTGCACCATTCCTCTTTTATCCCGGATTATACGTCCGTAATGAGACGGGTCGTCCAAAACGGCAGTCAGCACCGTTGCCGCCGCTTTTCTTTTTCTGTGCTCCTCCAGCAGCTTATTCAACGTTTCTGCAGTAAGCAATGGGACGTCGCCATATAGAATCAGAACGTTACCATCAAAACCCGATAGAAGCTTTTGGGTTTGCAGTACCGCATGTCCGGTACCCAACTGGTCCTTTTGAATGGCGAACTCGACTTTATAGCGATCTATTAAATCCTTAGTCTGTTCCCACTTATGACCCACCACCAGGATGATTCTTTCCGCTTTCAATTGCCCGGCGGTTTTTATGACGTATTCCACCATCGGCTTCCCGCCTATTTTATGCAGCACCTTGGGGAGATCGGAATTCATCCTGGTTCCCTTTCCCGCTGCTAAAATCACTGCCGCAATGGATTTCGTATCTTTCATTTTATTCTTTTGCCAAGAGGTGGTTGAATATATCAGTTCCCTGGAATATTGGTTTCCGGATGTGTGTTATTCGTAATGATTTTTAACGTTCAGTAGTATAGATGAGGATTCTCAGCAACCTATAGTTTGTGGTTTTCGTTTTTTACTATTCGGTTTTTATTATTAACGTAGACTATGGTGGGTTTATGTTTTCTGGCTTCCCCCGATTCCAAATGGCAGTAGGAGATGACGATCAACAAGTCCCCCTTCTGTCCCAAACGTGCTGCCGGACCGTTTAAGCATATGATTCCCGAACCGGCTTGACCCACCAGGACATAGGTTTCGAATCTTTCGCCATTATTTAAATTAACCACCTGTACTTTTTCGTAAGGGAGAATGTTGGCTACTTTAAGCAGCTTTTCGTCGATGGTGATGCTCCCCTCATAATTTAAATTGGCATCCGTAACCGTAACCCGATGGATTTTGGACTTGCAGATCGTTACCAACATTAAAGATTCTCTCCGCTGTATTCTCTATCGGCTAACGCTAATAGCGTATAAGAAAGTTCTCTTGCCCTGGTATAAACCATGCCGTTCATACCAGCGGCCACTTTATTTTACGTTTTGACCTTTTGCTTCTTTGAATACTTTTACTGAAGTTTATTGCTGAACCATTGGTGCCAGCTAACAAGATATTTTTCGATATTGATTCAGGAATTCCTGTCAAACATCGGTTAAGTCACTTTTATCTTCATGTTATCTATCAATCTGGTCTTGCCGAATCGGACCGCCAGGGAAATCAACACCTCACCTTTAAGCTTATTTAAAAGCTCAAGATTCTTAGCATCGGTGATAGCAATGTAATCTATCTCGGCTAATGGTTGCTTGTCAATAAATTTGCTCATTTTAGAGACAATCCTAAAAACACTTCGCTCTCCCTCTTTGATTATCTGTTTGGCCAACTGCAGGGCTTGATACAGCACTCTTGCTTGCTTTCTCTCCTCCCTGGAAAGATAACTGTTGCGTGAGCTGCAGGCCAGCCCGTCCCATTCCCGGACGGTGGGTGCGATTATCATCTTTATCCCATAATTTAAATTGTCCACCATCTTTTTCAGAACCACCGCCTGCTGAGCGTCCTTTTGGCCGAACACCGCCACATCCGGCTGGACGATGTTGAAAAGCTTTGCCACTATGGTGGTCACCCCCCGGAAATGTCCCGATCGTACTGCCCCCTCCAAATGAGTGGTAAGCTCTTCCACGTTCACGTAAGTTAGATAACCTTCCGGATACATTGTCTTAACGCTGGGAGTGAACAAGTAGTCACACCCGACTTGTTCCAATAAAATCCTGTCATTTTTGAAATTCCGCGGGTATCTTTGGAAGTCTTCCTGTGGTCCGAACTGGGTCGGGTTGACGAAAAGACTTACCACCACTACATCCGATTTCCTCCCGGCTATTTGAACCAGTCCCAAATGACCTTTGTGAAGATAGCCCATGGTGGGGACAAAGCCGATTTTCTTCCCCCGTCTTTTTAACTCCCCGCATATTTTCTGCATCTCTTTGGGGGATCTGATTATCTTCATAAATTTAAAATCCAAAGTGAAAGATTCAAAATTATCCGAATTTGTCCACTGGTCAGTTGACTCTGATGAGACTCTAATTCGAGGATCCTGCGGACATTTTAAAATTAAAAACTGGCGTGTTCAACCTTAGGTGAAACAAGAGAAGTATCGTTTTATTCAATCAATTCTGGTTAAGGCGAAGCTTGACACTCCATTTGCATTTCCTCTAATAGCTTTCATCATCCGAAGGGAATTTGCTCGATTTCACGTCGTTTAAATAGCTTTGGCAGGCTTTTCTTATCTCGATTGCCAGATGGGCATATCTTCGGACGAACTTGGGCTGAAAATCCTCAAACCACCCCAATATGTCGTTTACCACCAGTACCTGTCCGTCACATCCTGCGCCGGCGCCGATTCCAATGGTAGGAACCCGAAGGGAATCGGTGATCTCCTGCGCCAGAGTCTTGGGCACGGATTCGAGCAATATGGAAAAACAACCTGCCTCCTCCAAAACCTTGGCGCTTTCCAAAAGGTACTTCCTCTCCTCCTCGGATTTACCCCGAACCACATATCCTCCGAACCGGTTGATCGATTGGGGTGTCAGACCGATATGCCCCATCACCGGTATCCCCACCTGGATGATTCTTTTTATGGTATCTCTCATCTCCATTCCCCCTTCGATCTTGACCGCACCGGCATTTCCTTCCTTCAAAAACCTGCCGGCATTGGTTACCGCCTCGGGTATGCCGGCTTGGTATGAGAGAAAAGGCATGTCTGCAATCACCAAAGCCCTTTTGACTGCTGCAGATACCGCCTGGGTATGGTAGATCATCTGATCCATGGTTATGGAGAGGGTGCTGGGGGAACCATAAAATACCATATTGGCCGAATCACCTACCAGGACCGCATCCATCCCGACCTGATCGAGTATCCGGGCGGTAAAGAAATCATAGGCAGTCAGAACCGCAATCTTTTCCCCCTTCTCCTTGAATTTGAGGAAACTCCTTACCGTTATCTTTTCCATACGAATTTACCTGAATTTACCTTAGAAGGAACAAAGGAAGGGTTTCATGCCCCTCCCATAGATACATAATATTTGGTTCCCCCGAACGGGATTTTAAGCAAAGTCAAAAGGCCGTTCAATTCTCTCTGGTTGTGGATCAAGTCGATCTGATCGGTGTTCACCACCAGAAGGGGGGTCTGGGTGTAATGAAAGAAGTAATGATTGAATGCCTCATTCAAAGCTTTTAGATAACCTGAGTCTATGGTTTTCTCATAAGGACGCCCACCTTTTTTTATCCGTTTGAATAAAACCTCGGAGGAGGCTTGCAGATAGATGACCAGATCGGGTTTGGGGATGTCTTTGCTTAAGAGAGAAAACAGTTTTTCGTGAAGATAGAATTCCCTTTCATCCAGATTCACCGAAGCGAAAATCCGGTCCTTGTCGAAAAGATAATCCGAGACGGTTTTTTTGTGAAAAAGATCGGTGGCAAACAACCCCTGTTGTTGTTTGTGCCGGGACAAAAGGAAAAAAAGCTGGGTCTGGAGAGCATATCTTTTGGTATCCTTATAGAAGTCGGGGAGAAAGGGATTGGCTTCCGTCTCCTCCAGAATCAGCCTGGCGTTAGTTCTCTCCGCCAAAATCTTGGCCAAGCCGGTCTTTCCCGCACCGATAACCCCCTCTATGCTGATGTAATCTACCTGTGCTTTCATGACTTCCTCATCAGATAAAATCTATGGGACTGCATCAAAAGTTCAGGGTGAATGCGGTTGCTCAATTTAATGGGCATTGTCGCCAGTAAGTCTGATAAATCAGGCAACTACAACAGGGAACGAATTTATGTCACATACAACTATTATCAGAACAATTGAATATAAGCATAGGGCGAGGGAGCTGTAAAGAGAATTTATATCTTTTCTGCGGATAATTCGACCTCCGATTGGTCCGGGCACGATCTCAGTAGTTCTTCTACGCTCTTTTTCAACGAAGGATGAAAGAGATTTGGATTGATCTGGGCTAAAGGCACCAGCACGAATCTTCTCTGGTGCATCCGGGGATGGGGGAGGGTTAGTCGATCCGAGATGGTAATCAGCTCATCGTAGAGCAGTATGTCCAGGTCGATGGTACGTGGTCCCCATTTTTCATTTCTTTCCCTGCCAAGCTTCTTTTCGATATCCAAAAGGTAATCGAGCAGGCGGAGAGGTTTTAAGTTTGTTTCAATTGAAACCACCAGATTCAGGAACCGGGATTGGTCCGGATTTCCTACCGGATCGGTTTCATATACCGGGGATATTTTTCGGATCACCACGGAATCCGGTTCCCCGATTTTTTCGATCGCTCTTTTTAAATATCGAATTCTATCCCCTAAGTTTGATCCAAGGCTTAGGTATACCTCTGCCAAATTAAACCTCAAAATATATAGACCTATTTACGATGAATGCTTTGTGGGCGGAATACGGAAGAGAGTTCACCGTGCATCCAAAATACCTGACTTATTCAATTCCGGCATCGGATTCTCAATGTTGAACTATTTTGTCTTTGCAACTTTGTACTTTCTTTTTACCTCAACCTCGATATCATCCAAATTGCCCGGGACCGGAGGGATCTTCTTTCTCACCCGGATGGTTACCTCTTGAGGCTTGAATTTCTTAAGTATCTGATTAGCTAATTTCACTGCAATGGTCTCCAAAAGGGAAAAGCTGTTTTGCAGCACGATCTGCTCGACCGTGCGGTATACATCGGTATAGTTCACCGTATCCTTCAGCTTGTCGCTTTTGGCGGGTTTTTCCATGTCCACCATCAGCTCCACATCCACCTCAAATCTTCTTCCGGTTTGTCTTTCCGCCGCGGATACGCCATGATACCCGTAGAAGGTCATGTTATGAAGTCTGATTATCCCCATGGGATTTATACCTTATGACTGATGACGTATTGCGAATATCCGTCAATATTCGTCATCCATCATTCGTTATTCATCATCGGTTTTTGGTTTATACCTTCTTTGCCAGACGTGTGAGTGTTTCTGCATGCGCTCCAGGGCTTTTTGAATCTGAGCAGCGGGGAGGTTCAAAGCCAGGCGAACATATCCCTCTCCATATTCCCCAAATCCGAAGCCGGGGGTAACCAGCACGCCGGTTTTTCTTAATAGCATGCGGGAGAATCCCACGGATGAGTATTTGGGGGGGATGTTCACCCAAACAAATGGTCCGGCCTTCGGCTTTTTTGCCTTCCAGCCTAACTTAGCCAAACCTTCAATCAATATTTCCTTACGCCGGTTGAATTCTTGATTATTCCTCTGAGAAATGACAGTGTAGTTTTTCAAAATCTCCATCGCCGATAAAACCAAAGCTTTTGATATGCGGTAGCCCAAAGCTTCATGGACCGATTCCACCAGCGAGATGATCCCCCTATCTCCGATAAGAAAGCCAAAGTCGATCCCGGTCAAATGAAAGAAGGAGAATTGCTCTACTGCCAACTTACGAGCACCTTTGATCTGCATTAGGGAAACCGGAGTATAATCGTCGTAACAGATCTCGTTTCCGGAAGCATCGTTTATCAACAGGACGTTGTTCAATCCGGCCCATTTCACCACTTCCCGGAAAAAAGCATAATCTGCAACCGCACCGGTGGGATTGTTGGGATAGTTCATCAAAAAAATCTTGGGAAATATCGGCAGGGATGCGATTTTCGATCCGGCTTTCCGCAGGATCTTGAACTTGGATCTCGGATTCTCCGAATCCGCTTGAGCGTGAAATAAGACACCCAAATTGGGGAGATAATCGTTCCTTTCCAGCAGAGGGATGGTGTCCCATTTGGCGCCTACCAGGGTAGAAGCTATTTTGTATGAGGGTTCACATGGATCGGTTAGGGCTATTTTATCCCCTGAATTCAGAAGACCTAAAAGGAGATGATAGATGATCTTTTTTCTGCCAAAATAGGGGAAGATTTCTTTCTGACCGTTTACCCTCATCCCGTATCTTTGTTCCAACCATTTGGTGATTTGCTTTTTTAATCCCGCTAGCATGGGGGAGTCAGCATAATCGAAAAATCCAGCGGGGTCTAATGGAGGGATCAGATGATCTCTCAATGTGGCGTCGGGATTAAATTCGCCCAGGTCAATTACCTCCACCCCTCTACGAGTTAATCTATGTTTTATTCTCTCCGCTTCTAAGACCGGCGACGGCGGAAGCTTTTGAAGCTTATCCGATTTTTCAATTATGAGTTTTTTGATCATGCTCTATATGTTGAAAGGCGTAATGAAATACTTAAAGTTCCCGTTTTTTTCAGACAATTCAATTACCAAATATATATTCAGGGCTATCTGATGGCAAGCAATTTATCGATCGGTTTTTAATTTGATGTCTGATAGGGGTTATAGTTAGAAATATATTGCTTATATTAAGATATAAGTATTTCCACATGGATTAATTGTCATAAGAAAAGCCAGCATCCAACAGAAATTAGATGCCGGCTTTTCTTACTCCGAATGATATTCCGTTTATTTTAAGAAGATTTCATTCTTTGTAGGGTGGCCATACATAAGGTCTTTCGAAGGCACCGATATAACAGACCAGATCCTTTATCTGTTTTATGACCCTGGCAGGATTGCCTGCTACCACTGCATTTGCCGGAACGTCTTTGGTCACCACCGATCCCGCTCCGACCAGCGCATTCTTCCCGATCTTGACTCCGGGACACATGGTCGAGTGGGCACCGATCTTGACTAAATCAGCCACCTTAACGCCGCCCCTGCATTCCTTGTATTTGGGACAAAGCATGGGGTGAGGATCGTCGGTGAAGACCACGTTGGGTCCGAAGAACACGTTGTTTCCAATGGTAACCATCTCCAGGAAGCATAAGCTGTGGATCCTGACGTTATTGCCGATGCGGTTTTCAAATTCCAATACCGCATTGGTTCCCACGCTGACGTTGTTGCCGATTAAGTTGTCTTCCCTGATGGAAGCTCCCTGACCGGTTTGAAAGTTATCGCCGATCTTATTGCCGGCATAGATGGTGGTAAATGGCCGGATCACCGCATTTTTTCCGATGATCAGTTCCAACTCCCCGTCCTCTTTTCCCCGGGGCGGTTTTCCCAGAATACAGGGACCCTCTATAAGTGAGCCTTCACCTATCTTCACATTCTTAAATATCTTGCAGTCACCGATTATCTTTACGTTTTTGAAGTTGGGTTTGGCTTGGGGACTCATAGGTTGATTACCTTTCCTTTCTGCCTTAATGATTGATTGGCCGACTCCAAAAGCTTGACTACCCTTAAACCTTTCTCACCGTCCGTCAAGGGCTTTCGATTCTGGGTGATGGAATCTACAAACTCCTTGCTGACCAGCTTCAGCGCCTCAGAGGAATCGAGTTTGGGCGCCAGCATGTCGCCGGTTCGATACTGAACCAGAATCTGATAAACGTCTTCTGCTTTTTCCACGTAGGACACCCCCCGATCGTAGATTTTGATCTTCTCGCTGGGCTCGTTATCGTCGTAAACGATCATCTTCTTGCTTCCGCCGATTAAGGTGGTTCTCAATTTGACCGGAGCCAGCCAGTTTACGTGCACATGAGCAATAAGATTGTTCGGAAATTGAATGGTAACGTAAGCGATGTTCTCCAGATCACCGAAATGCGATACCCCGGTGGCAGAGACCATCTGCGGCTCCTTCTGCAACAGGTAATCCATGATGGAGAAATCGTGCGGTGCCAAGTCCCAGATCACGTTGACGTCGTGCTGGAAAAGCCCCAGGTTCACCCTGACCGAATCAAAGTAGTAAATATCCCCCAGCTCTCCCGAATCCACCAGCTGTTTCATCTTCCTCACCGCACCGGTGTAGAGAAAGGTATGGTCCACCATCAGGATCTTTTTCTTCTTCTCCGCCAGCTCGATCAGCTTTTCCGATTCCTCCACCGTAGCGGTCATCGGTTTTTCCAGCATCACGTGCTTGCCATTCTCGAACGCTTCTTGGGCTAACGGAAAATGAGTCGAAACCGGCGTGGAGATCACTATGGCATCGATCTGCGGGTCCCGGACGAGATCTTTGTAATCCGTTGAAGTTTTCACCGAAGGATAACTGGTCTCCACCAGTTTTAATCTCTCTTTGCGCAGATCGCATACTTTTACCACCTGAGCATCCTTGGTAGCGTAGAAATTACGCACCAGATTGGGACCCCAGTAACCATATCCGATAAATCCTAATTTAACCATTTTCACCTCTCCAGTTTATAATGTTAACGCCGCTGGCGGACACAATTGAATTTATACGAAAGATGGAGAAAAATCAACAACTTTGAACGAAGCATTGATCTATTATGCGAATAAATCATAATTGGCGAGCAATTCCTTGCTTAAGATGGTCTTGACTTTGGTATTCTCCTTTAAAGGTTCCGCATCGAAGCCCGCTTCTTTCAAGTAATATACAAATTCGGGAAAACCATGCACCGTGTAAACTTTCTCAGGCTTGGCTTTTCTGGCATATTCCATCAATTCCGAAAAATCGGCGTGATCGGATAGGGGGATGGC
Organism: Candidatus Zixiibacteriota bacterium; assembly: GCA_043810415.1. Classification (GTDB taxonomy): domain Bacteria; phylum Zixibacteria; class MSB-5A5; order MSB-5A5; family SM1-73; genus CAIVRH01. Next base: position 14,115 of record JBDROD010000295.1, read on the forward strand.
TTCGTCCACTCCGAACCTGGCTTTGGCTTTAGTGTCGATCGCCCATCCGGTTAAGATGGCCACTCTTTTCCGAGGGATATTGTCAATCATGCGGGAACCTTTGACCCGGGGGGGTACGATCAGTACCCTATCTTCCAGATTCCCGGAATGATAATTTTCCCAGTTTTTGAATTTCACTCCGAAATCTTCGTATATTTTGGCCAGTGGGGAGATGGTGCCGTGAACCGAAAGTTGGTATCCGAATTTTGATAGAATCCTCATCGCCTCCTGGGCTTTACCCAGGGAGTAAGCAAGAAAGATGGGTATCTTTCCCTCTTTTCTGGTGGTTTCGACGAAATCCGCCATTCGGTCGTGTACTTCCCCGACGGGAGGAAACACATAATGAGGAAGGCCGAAAGTGGACTCTAAGATAAGGATATCGCATTTTTTGATCTCGGCTCTTTTGGCAGTTAAACTTCCTCTCAGTTTGAAATCACCGGTATAAACCAGCCGAATGCCATCTTTTTCTATCAGAATCTGGGCACCCCCCAAGATATGACCCGAAGGGAAAAGCTCCACCTTTAAACCCTCAATACTCTTAGGATGATTATATTCCAGGATATGGAATTTCGCTTTTCCCCAACGGTGCTCATAGAATTTGGCGGTCTCCTTGGTCGAAAGGATTTCGTTATGTTTGGCGGCGTGATCGATATGGGCATGAGAGACAAAGGAGAGATCGACCTTCCTGCGAGCGTCCAGCCATAATCTGGAACCATTTATATGGATTCCGTTTTTGTATTCGATCATCGGGAAATCAGCATAATCATCCATTCTTTAAGACCGGCGCAGGATAAATTCCTGTGCCGGTGTAAATAAAGTTTTTATATCCAAGAGGAAGGCATTCAACCTTCCCCTGTAAATTATTTTTCTTGCTAGATCGTCCAACCCCGCGGACAATTCTATAACTTATACCCGATCTTCCTTAGAAACTGCTTTCTCTCTTTCACCTCGTCCTCGGTTTCCACCCGCTTGGGGACGAAACCGTCCACCACCCCCATGATCCCGCGTCCTTGCTCGGTCTCGGCAATGATGAGCTGTGTCGGATTGGCAGTGGCACAGAAGATACTGCAAACTTCCGGGCAATTCTTGATGCCATTCAGCACGTTGATGGGATAGGCATTCTTGATATAGATGATGAAGGTATGCCCCGCCCCGATGTCGAAGGCGCTTTGAGCCGCCAGTTTCTTCAACTCCGGATCATTCCCCTCCGAGCGCACCAAGCATGGTCCTGAAGCTTCACAAAAAGCCAGTCCGAATTTGATCCCCGGCACAGAACCCACTAAAACCTCGTACAAATCTTCCGCTGTCTTTATGAAATGGGTTTGTCCCACAATTACGTTAGTTTCTTCCGGCATCGGTATTTTGTAAACTCTGAATTCCATAGTAACCTCCATGAAAAAAGAAGATTTTTTAGTGTTTTCTGTTCACTTACTCTACTTAAGCTTAATGTAGAACGGGAGCGGTAAAAAGCAAGAAAATAAAAATATAAATATATGATTGCTGAAAGTATAGGTAGCTATAACTTCTGTTTCCTTTGATGCCTATACAATGGGACAAACTAAAAGGTCATCATGTAGTCAATGTTGAGGTTTCATTAGAATGACATAAATAATAGCGTTCTTGCAAGTATAAAATTTCTATTAATTTTATCTTGACATTCTGAGAACAATTGATGAAGTACTAATTTAAGCTGCCGATAAGGTTAAATAGTAAAGTAATCACTAGATGTGCCGATCTTAATATATTCCTTGTAATCTTCGAATTTGACAATAAGAAAGAATCCATCAACAATATATGTAATAGAGGAGGTGATATAGAAAACCTAATAGAATGGTACAAAAAATGGATAGAGGGACTGAAAGAAAAAAGTTAGAAATTGCCTCAATGTTTGCGAAAGTTGTTGCCTTAGTTTGTGTGATTTCTCTGCTTGCTATGATAGGATTCAAGGTGATTAATCCCCAGAGTGATATCACCCCATTTCTCCATGTTTTCTTGATATCATTTGGATATCTTGTTGGAAATATAAATAACATACTAGGCGCATAGAAATAGTTCGATTTAACGCGAATACACACAAACACTTAACCGGTAGGCATTTCGCGCTTTAAAGGTCGAGAGGATTTAAGATCCCGCAATAATAACATTTGAAATTCTGTGTGATATGTGAGCTATTAAATTTGCTTGTCCTGGTGACTGAATTTCATTTATTAATAAGTGTTGCAATTTTAGTTGAATTATAGTTATTAAGAATAGTCAAAAACTTGATAAATATCTAAATTAGTTCAAATTCTTGGCAGGCATTTTGATTGACTAACATTTTGTAATTTAACAATTTTAAAAAGCATATTTGAGATTCACTTAAGAAGGTGATAAACCAGTTTTTTATCAGAGTACGATAGTGCTTGGAGTGGAGATTTTGCATTTAAATAAGTTGAATATCAGTTAAATTATATCTTGACTTTTACTAAAAGACGAGATAGAATGAAATAAGCTTTCAAGTTGGTATAAAGGAGGTTTTATGATGTTCGAGCTTTTTGAGATACGGAACGAACAACTACCAAAACCTTATCTTGGGCAATTTAAAAAAGTGCATAAAAGAGGAAAGGTACTATGGAAAGTTCAAAACCAAGAAAAAGCCCAATCATAAGCTCGCAGCTTAGAAAAGCACGTGAATTATTACAGTTTAATATTGCAGAAGTGTCCAATTATATTAGTACTAATCCTGATTACATTGAAAGATGGGAAAAGGGGGAGGAGACTCCCAGTGTCAAACAACTTGAGGTATTAGCTAAGTTGTATGGAAGAGAAATTGATTATTTCTTGAGAGACACTCCCACCCCACCTCGTGAAATAGAATTTCGCGGGAAGTCCAATCAAACATTTAGAAACTTAACTAGAGAAGCGAAAAATGTAATTGCAAGATTCGACGAATTGTGCAGAACAGCGTTTGAGTTAGAACAACTACTTAAACAAAGACATGTAGTCAAACTTACTCGTTTCAATAAATCTGACTCTCCTGATAGAATTGCAGAAAGCTTACGGAAACAGCTTTCTGTTGGTAACAAACCCATACCTCACTTCCGCGATATTTTGGAAAAAGAGGGTGCTCGTATTTTTGAATTACCTGTACCCAATGATGAATTTTCTGGTCTTTCCTTTTGGCACTCAGAATACGGTCCTGCTATCTTGCTAAATGCAAAAGAGCTAAAGGGTAGAAGAAACTTTACATTAGCTCACGAGTTGGCTCATTTACTTTATGATGATGGTTCGTCCGTTTGCTATGTATCAGATGCTTCTCTTTTACCAAGGGAAAGCATAGAAAGAAAAGCTAATCAAGTTGCAATAAAGCTGTTGCTACCTGCAGAGGGTATAAGTGAGGATTTTCTACAAAAGGATCTTTCACGTAAACCACAAGAGAAGCAGTTGGGTCAGTTAGCTGGTAGATGGGGTGTGAGCATTCAAGCTTTAGGTTACAGATTGGAAGACTTAGGCTTAATAGAGAAAGGTCATACTGATCAACTTCCTAAAACTAAAACCTACTTTAGGGGCTCCAGAACACCTCGCTGGGAACGCCAACTGGGTAAACAATTCGTTATGACAGCTATGGATGCTTATCATAAGGGTTTAATAACCTCTGGTAAGCTCTCTCATGCTTTGGGGATTACATTCCGGAAAACATTGGAGGAAATTCCAAAGCGTGTTAGATAAGTGAGTTAATGTTAAATGAAAAAGAAAGTGTTGGCTCCAGAATTCTGGCAATTTGTTATGGATTCAAGTTCCTTAATCAATATTCAAAAAAAAGCCGGTATTAAGGCGTTAGAGAAACATAAGGGACAGATTTTAATTCCAGAAAGTGTGGCAAGGGAAGTAGCTGATGATCCAAGGGTTCACAAAGATGATCCGCTCAAGAAATTTGTGGAAAATAATCGTGAATTAGTGACTAGCTTGAAGGATGAGGAAGAAGAGGAATATCTTCTAATTGCTAGCCAGCAGGGTATTGATCCAGGAGAAGCTGGAGCAATGGCAATTGCTTTGAAGCGTAAACTACCACTTGTAATTGATGAGAGAGAAACAAAAGCAAGGGGTAAAGCAAACAATCATGGCATTAAGACATTGAGTTGGTCTGATTTTCTAAATGGCAAACATCCATAGACTTCCGAGTAAAGAGAGAAGTTTATTTTTTGGCCTTGATCAAAAGAATCACTCCTAAAATTGCGAAAAGGATATTGGTGATCCAGGCAGCCAGAAGCGGAGGGAGTTTTTCGGAGTAGCCGAATGATTGTGCCAT
>JBDROD010000296.1:0-2880 GCA_043810415.1 Candidatus Zixiibacteriota bacterium
GATTTTCCCAACCAGGTTTCGACGGTGCCTTTGCTTCCGGATTCCGGAACCATAGTCAAACTGAGCTTCCAGCTGACCTCCGATCCGTATCTGAACGGGTTTCTGCTGCCGCTGGAGTTCTGCTCGGTCAATTTCACCGACAACACCCTCTCCACCAGCCGGGGGAGTTTCATCACCCGGGCGGAGATAAACGCCACCAACGGCGGGGTTCTGCTCAACTCTTCCCAGACCCGCATCGGAGACATCAATCTAAACGGTATCCCCTTCGAGATTGGGGATGCGGTTAAATTTGCCGCGTATCTGGCGGGAACGACCAAGCTTTCTCCCCAGCAGATGATCAACTCGGACGTGAACCAGGACGGAAGAATGGCTACTTTGGCCGATCTGGTGTTCTTGATTCGGCATATCATAGAGGGAGGATACGCCCCGGACGGACAGGATGTGGAAGGCGGCGAGGAGGCGATAGTGCAGATTTCATCCGAAATGCAGCAAACCACACTGGGGATCGACTCACCCACACCGGTGGGTGGAGCTATGGTGATATTCAAAGGGGAGAAGCTGAAAATCGAAAACATAAAGCTCTCGCCGGAAGCTTCAGGTTTGGATTTATATACCTCTCAAGTTGGGGATGAGTTCAGGGTGATGGTGATCGGCAAAAATGCAGAGCCGCTTCCCGTGGGTGATAAGTCGCTGTTCAGCTTTGAAGGGGAAGGTATCGATACCGTTGAAATATCTTTGGCGGATGTAGAGGGGAAGCTGATGAAGGTCGAGCAAAAGCAGGCGAACAATAGCAAGCCCGCTAAGTACGCTCTGTACCAGAACTATCCCAACCCGTTCAACCCGGAGACCCAGATCAAATATTCGGTCAGCGGGGACGGTTCTATCCACGTCAGTCTAAAAATCTACAACGTGGTGGGTCAGCTGGTGAAGACCCTGGTGGACGAAGATCAGATGCCTGGGGAATACACCCACACCTGGAACGGCAAGGATGAGAAAAACCAGGACGTCGCCAGTGGAATGTATTTCTATAAATTAAAAGTTTCGGATTATACCGAGACGAAGAAAATGGTGCTTTTGAGGTAGTTGCCTGATTCATCAGGCTAAAAGCTCGATCCTTCGACTGGCTCAGGACGGTGAGCTTGTCCCTTCGACTTCGCTCATGGACAGTGAGCTTTTCGAACTGTCGAACCGTAAATCGAGCAACTACGAAAAACGATATGAATTGAAATGGATTTCACATTTAGTGCAATAAATAAGGAACGCACGCACGTTGATGCAATGAGTGTGAATTTGTTTGCAACTATGACTTTACGTAACGGAAACGAAAAGTATCGTTTCCATAGAGGTATATGAAAGCAATTGATATGTATGTAAATAAGAGGATTTATTTTAACATAGAAAAAGAACTTTAAGTCGAAGATAGGTCTATGTTTTGCTCTATGAATATGAAAAAGGCAGTGCTTACAATCGAAAATAAATAGAAGTTTGAGGAAGGAGGCTTTACTTTTATGAAAAAGAAACTGAACTTAAGAATCCCGAGGATTTTGTTTTTCGGTCTTGCTGGGTTTTTATTCCTCCTGTGGCTTAACTCGCTTGTCGGTTTTATCGGCGATTTCGACGGATTAACATCCGGGTTAAGACTCGATTGTCAGAAATTATTGGCATCGGAAAGAGATTTTCATGAAGCCTTGGATGAATCTCTGTACTATGATACTCTGTTTATAGTATACGACTCAGCTGCTCCAGGGGAAAAGATCTGGGTTAACATAGGTCTGCACAATACGATACCTATAATTGGTTGGCAGATGAAACTTGCTTATCCTAGTTCAAAACTAATGCCAGTCATCAGTGATACCGGTCTAGTGAATTGTGATACAAGTGAAACTTCACCTCCTTGTACTACTTGGGGTGCTGAATCGAAAGTTGGTTATCGCACTATTCCTTACGGGGATACTTCATGGTTCGTGTGGACAACGCCCATCTGGTACAAGCATCTCGATACCTGTAGATTTACTGCTTTGCTGGATATCTATGGACATCCCAATTTGCCTATGATTCCACCTGATTACGGATCGATTGCCCAGATTGCGTTTACTGTTAGTGATACTGCTACTCCAGGGGACCTTATTCCTATAAATTTTTGCTTGTATTGGTCCTATGAACAAAGTCAAACGTATCCGGCTAATACTTTGTGTGATACCTCCGGCTTATTCTTGATTCCCATAACCAAAGACGGTTTTATCAAGGTCAAAGGAGGAACAACTCCAGGCAACCACTGTCCGGTCTTTACCGCCTCCGCCCCGGCGGATTCCTATCAGGTGAACGAGGGGCAAACTCTGCAATTCGCCGTCACCGCCACCGACCAGGATACCGACAACGTGGAGCTCTCGTTATCCTCTATTACCCCTTCCCCTCCGAGTGCAAATTACCATTTTGTCACAAAGACCGGTACGGGGGCGGTTACCCAGACCTTCGATTACACCCCGGGCTACGACGAGGCCTCGCCTGGAACGCCTACGGTGAGGTATGCTACCTTCAGGGTGGTAGACGACCAGCAGTGCGCGACCACCAAAACCGTGGTTATTAGTGTTATAAATACGGTTCAAGATTTGTTGATTGCCAGCGACAAGGAAGGAGGGGTGCCGGGCAGCGGTGGTGTCTTGGTTCCCTTTATTTTGACCAATTCCGCCGACATATATGGATTTCAATTTACCTTCCGCTGGGATGATTCCAAGCTGGACGTCGATTCCATTGTGCGTACCGGTGCAATCGACGGTTTCTCCATGTATAACAATTTATGTGACAGCGCCGGGAAAGCCACCGTATTGGTCTTTGGCTTAGCCGGAGATACCATTCCCGCGGGAGTGGATACCTTTGCCT
>JBDROD010000297.1:0-3844 GCA_043810415.1 Candidatus Zixiibacteriota bacterium
GGAAAACATTATTCTTTTTCATAATATGAACAGTTCGGCTGCCGCCGAAATCGTTAACGACGTAGAGAGCGAGTTTGGGGGTGATGGACAAGCGATTTGCCAGGAAGCGCTGATCAAGGTGAGCTCTGAATTCGTGAAAAAATGCCTCGAAAACTTTGAAATGTCAGAAGATGTGAATGCTGTAGATGCGATATCTATTGTATTCCGAATGGCAAATGAGGCCTTTTGGGGTTGCATAGTTGAACCGTTGGTGGGAAGCGGACAAAATCGTGCTTTTGAGGTTCAATTCTGCCCGGTACAGGAAATCTTTGAGGCAAGGGATTGCCGCATGCACCGTTACTGGTTGCAAGGTTTCATAGAAGGCGTGAAGGAGAAATTGCCGGTTCGAGGTTTTAATCTTGCTATAGATCGGGTAATTCCCGAAGGGGCTGATGCCTGCCGCTTTGCGATTCGGAAGAGGCAGGGGAAGAAAGTGAATCCTCTGGAAAATGATATAGATACTGGCGGAAATGAGGCTTTAGATTCCACGGAGGAAAACGAGCATTCCAAACGATCTGGGACAATTAAGGGAAAGGCACCGGAGGCGCCGCCAAAGATGGAGAGAATTGAGAAACTGAGACTGAACATCCCATATGCCAAGAGTAAAGAAAGGCTGCGGCGAGTTGCGCGTACAACAGAAGAATCCCCGATTGCAAACATCCTCATCTCCGCACAACTGATGGCAAACACCGTTCTTGAGATATTCGAGAGGGTCGAGAGCAGGTATGATGCAGCGGGGCAGAAGATCTGCGCTCAGGCTATTGTGAAGGTAGGGTACGATCTGGGGAAGCAGGTTTTGGAAGGAGGCAAGCTTCCTGATAATGTGACGCCTATAGAAAAAATGATGTTGTATGTCTCCTGGCTTAACTATTATCCCTATGCTTCACCTGAGATAGTGCAGATAATCGATGATTACAATTACTTTCTTGAGGTTCTTTGGTGTCCTGTACAAGACATCTTCAAGCCTATTGATTGCCGAATCATGCGGTATCTTATGGAAGGGCATCTCAAGGCGGCAAGTGAGCATGGCCTGGAAGGGTATGACATGTTCTGTGAGCGGACCATGCCTGACGGGGCGGAGAACTGTAAATTCAAAATGTGGAAAGTGAGAGAAGGCGAAGAGAACAGATGGCATGAATATACAAACTTTATAAATGAGAAGGCCTTGCAATACATCCAGAGAAAGCAGAATGGCTAGTCTAATCCTATACCCAGTCAAGCCACCAAGGAGCCAATAGATATTATGCTGGAAGAAAAGAGTGCCTTCGTAACAGGCGCAGGTCGAGGTTTTGGAAAGGCCATCGCCATTGCACTGGCCAGAGAAGGTTCTGACGTTGCAGTCTCTGATATAAACTTCACGAGTGCTGAAGAGTGTGCGCATGAGATTGTACAGATGGGGCGACGGTCGTTTGCCGCTTCAATGGACGTTTCAGATTTGGCATCAGTTCGGAAGGGGTTTTCTGATGCCTTAAGGGGGTTTAATTCAATAGACATACTCGTAAATAACGCTGCGATCACAGACAATTTCGCAAGGGTTGTGGATATGCCTGAGGGAGACTGGAATAAAGAGATCGGAGTTAATCTTTCCGGGGCCTTTTATTGCATAAAGCAGGTTTTGCCAAATATGATTAACAATAAATGGGGCCGTATAATCAATATTTCCTCGGTGGCTGCAATAAACGGAGGTTTCGGCCTCTGCAGTTATTCCTCTAGCAAGGCCGCCCTCTTGGGCCTTACAAAAACGGTTGCCCTAGAGTACGCTCGTGATGGTATCACCTCAAATGTACTGGTAATGGGAACCATTCGTACGGAAGGTTTCATGGCCATCCGGGAGGACTTACGGGATCGTTTGGTAAGGCGAATACCCATAAGGAGACCGGGCGAATGTGAAGAACTTGCGGAGGCCGTGATTTTTGTTGCCTCAGAAAAGGCGGGATACATCAATGGGGCACAGATCAATATAAGCGGGGGCTTGGAACTCCTTAGCTTTTAAGGTTAACGCAAAGCGAAACGGACTCAGGGTATAAAGCAGGGAGTGATCAACATCGAGGAGGGTTGGTGGCCCGAGCATTACGTGGAAGGTCATCACAACCGATTGACCCATGAAATGAATTGGGTATCAAAGGCCATTATCTTAGCCAAATGGAAACCGATACCTCGTGGTGCCGTAAGTTTGAACATTATCAAAGAATTTAAGAGAGTTTATTATGAAGGGTAGAAGGGTCGATGATTTTGTAGACGTGACGCTCCCGGCACTGCTTTTTGACCGGGCGAAAAGTTCGGAGAGTGAAATCGCTTTTAGATTTAAGGAGTTCGGGATTTATAAAGGCGTTACATGGGGTGATTACCGGGAGAATGTAGAGAATTTTGCATCCGGCTTGATAGAACTCGGTTTGAAGCCTGGCGATACCGTTGCGGTTATGGGCGAACCCTGTCCGGAATGGTGTTATGCGGACCTGGGCACGCTTTCAGCAGGGGGGATTGTCTTTGGAGTCTATACAACATCATCTGTTGAAGAGCTGGGCTATGTCATGGAGGTTGGAGAGGCCAAGTTTTTTGTTGCCGAGGATCAGGAATACGTTGACAAAATTATGCTTGTGATTGATCGCCTTCCCAAATTATCGAAAATAATTGTCATAGATACGAGCACCATGTTCATGTATCAGGATTCCCGGATAATCAGCTTTACGGACACTCAAGAACTGGGCCGAAAAAGAAAGGAAAAATATCCTCAAGAGTTATCCCAGTGTATTTCCAACCTGGATCCCCACGGTCCGGCTATCATCATTTTTACCTCCGGTACATCAGGTCCGCCCAAGCCTTCGGTTCTTTCTCATCATAGTATTATTTTAGGGTTTGCTCTCCCTCATGCAGAGATCATTCCCGACATATGGGGCACCCAATATAGGACCGTCGCTCACCTGAGCATGGCCCATATTGCTGAGAGGGGTGCCAGCGTATATTATCCATTGATATTCAACTGGATTGCCCATATCGGAGAATCGCCGCAGTACTTGCAGGAGACCCTATTCGAAGTTCAACCCACCTTGGTTACTGCTGTGCCCAGGATCTATGAAAAGATAGCGGCTCAAGCTGTCACCAGCATTGAGAGCAGTTCATGGATAAAGAAATTGTCTTACCGGTGGGCCATGTCGTGGGGTCGTGCCTACATGGAGTTAAAATGGAAAGGCGAGAAAATCCCTTTGGTTCGCAGGTTACTTCGTTTGGCTGCGAGACAGATATGTTTTCGCCACATTCTTCACCGATTGGGTTTTTCGAAGATTAAACTTGTATATTCCGTGGGAGCGCCTCTTCCTGCTCCTACCCAGATGATGTGGCAGATATGGGGAGTGGATATGATAACCGTCTATGGCAGTACCGAGGCCTCAATGGTTTCTGCTCAGCGTCCGGGATTCCCTATGCCGGGAAATATCGGAAAACCGAACGCTATTAACAAGGTGGCGTTGGCCGAAGATGGTGAGATAACCGTATCCGGGCCCGGCGTATTTATCGGATATTGGAAGGATGAGAAAGCAACGCGAGAAGTTAAAAAGGAAGGCTGGGTATATACCGGAGATGTCGGAGAATGGACAGAAGAAGGTAACTTAAGGCTGATCGATCGAAAGAAAGATATTATGATTACATCGGGAGGTAAAAACATTACACCCTCTCTCATAGAGACAACCTTAAAAGGGAGTCCATATATCAGTGAGGCGGTCCTCATTGCCGATGGTCGGAAGTTTCCCTCGGCGTTGATCGAAATTGATTTTGATACGGTGTCTGAGTGGGCAAGGAGAAATAAGGT
>JBDROD010000298.1:0-3941 GCA_043810415.1 Candidatus Zixiibacteriota bacterium
TCCCCTGCCCCTCCACACACAGCAGATCATGTGTTCCGGATTTTTCGATAAGGAATGCTTCTATTGCTCCGGACATGAAATCGCCGATGATGGAATCGATGGGTATCCCTTCGCCGACGATGACCATTCCCGTCTGGCCGGTGGCGACAAACAATGAGTCCCATCCAAATTTCCGGGCTTGTCTGGCCAGCTCGAGCGCCGTCACCATCTTTCCCGTTTTGCAGTCGGTCCCCACGGTAAGAATCACTTTGGATTTGATCAAAGAGGGATCCCCGGTGGAAACTTTATTGTATTTTTTCGATTCGCGCAGATCGTGTATTCTTACTCTCATCCGCAAAGCCAGCGCAGAGAGTTCGGGATCATCGTTCAACATATCATGCAGTCCGCTGATTATGTCCATTCCGTTCTCCATGGCTTGCCGGATCACCCCTCTCCACTGCCCGGGAAGTTTTCCTCCCCTCGGTGCGATACCGATCAGAAGAACGTTGGGCTTATAGGGCAGCGAATCGACAATCCCTGCCACGATGGGTATTTCTCCGCCGAAGCCCAAAACCTGCTCGACGGTCTTGCCGGCTTTGGTGGAATCGAGGACCGCTACCACCTCTTCGGGCTTGTACATAATCAGACCGGAGGCGGTCTTCGCTTCCAGATCACCGAAGTACCCTTCGGTCAAGATCACTATGCGTCGATTTTTTTCTGGCATGGTTTTAGCATTCAAAATTACCCCGAAGGGGTAAAAGGTTTATAGCAAAAACATCCTCCAAAAATACCCGATTCCAAAGGAATCGAAGACTTTGGTTTGTTTCATTGGTACGACACCTTCGGTATCGGCGATCAATTGATTATGAAAGTTTTACCCCGAAGGGGTAAAACGTTTATAGATAATGCGATCAACACAACTTGCTCGATTCCGAAGGAATCGAAGAGAGGATAAAATATACCTTCCTATTAACGTTGAATGCCTCCGGCATTGAATTTTACCCCGAAGGGGTATAACGTTTATAGCAAACATGATCACTACCGACATGTGCGATTCCGGAGGAATCGAAGAGGACAAAGAAAACATTGTAGCTATAAACGTTTAATACCTTCGGCATTTAATACTTCCCCGAAACGATAAAAGATCCTCTGTCCCCTCTCTTTAGCAAGGAAAAGGGAATAAAAGAGAGAGGGGTTACTTCAAAAGCAACATCTTCTTGGGCTCGGAGAAATCACCAACCTTCAATTGGTAAAAATATACTCCCGAAGCTACCTCTTTCCCATCATCGTTCTTACTATCCCAGATCACAGACTTGTATCCGGAGGAGAGTTCTTGGGAGACTAAGGTTCGCACCTTTCTTCCCAGGACGTCATATATCTGCAAGGTGACAAAGCCCGACTTGGCCAGGGTGAACTTATCTTGGTGGTAGGATTGAAGGGATTGGGGTAGTTCTGGGAAAGAACAAATTCAGAGGGCCCTTCTCTGCTGCCTGTCTCGTCCTTAACGTCGTTCGACTGGACGTACTTGATGGTGACGAAATCCCAGTCTGAACCGCTGAAATTGCTTTCCCCGGTGACATAGATGTTTCCATCGCCATCAACCGCGATATCACGAGCATTGTCATAATCGTTTGCGGGTCCGTCATACTTTTCTACCCAGACCTCATTCCCCAAAGGATCATACTTAATAATCAGATAATCAAAGCCGGACGCATCGTCGTAACTCCACCCAGTTACATACACGTTTCCCGCTGGGTCAAGAGCTAACGCTCGTCCGTAATCTTGGAGGTGGCTCGGCCCGTCATACCTTCTTATCCAAGCGGTATCACCGTTGGGGTAATACTTAATGGTGGCCCAATCCTGGCCTGTTTCGCTGCCGGTGCTATACCCGGTCACGTACACATTGCCAAAGCCGTCAATCGCTATGGCTCCAGCCTGATCGCTGACGTTTCCCGATCCGTTGTATCTTCTCACCCAAGCAGTATCCCCATTGGGATGGTACTTTATGGTGGCGTAATCATCCCATGTCACACTGCCTCTACTCTTTCCGGTGACATAGACGTAGCCGGAATCATCTACCGCCATAGCACTGGCAGCGTCACTGGCGTTTCCCGGGCCATTGTATCTTCTCACCCACACGGTATCTCCATCAGGATGATACTTTATGGTGCAATAATCTGTTTGGGTTCCGATGCCCTTACTAGTTCCAGTCACATACACGCAGTTAGAATCATCTACCGTTATGGCAAAAGCCATGTCATCTGAGTTACCCGGTCCATTGTATCTTTCAACCCAGGCAATATCTCCGTTGGAAAAATACCTGATAGTAGCATAATCATAAGAAGTTCCAATACCGTAACTCCCTCCGGTCACATAGACATGGCCAGAATCATCTACCACCATGGCTTTAACCTCATCCCATAAGTTCCCCGGTCCGTCATATCTTCTCAGCCAGGCAGTATCTCCGTTGGAGTAATACTTGATGGTGGCATAGTCATTTGATGTTCCAGTGCCTTGACTATAACCGGTCACGTAGATGTAGCCGGAAACATCTACTGCCAGAGCCATGCCATAATCCAAGCTACTCTCTGGTCCATTGTATCTTCTTACCCAGGCGGTATCAGCAGTCTGGGCAAATGCTTCGGCTTCGCTCAGCATCTGCGACACTGGACCTACAAACAACACCAACAACAACACCCCAACAAATACCTTTAGTGGTTTCAACATGGTAACGTCTCCTTGTTTTACCTCACACCCTAAGTCCCCATCTCCGCTTTGTGGAGAATGGGTGGTAATGTAGCCGCAGGCTTCAGCCTGCGTTGCACATTCGCACCCTGAAGGGTGCGGCTACAAAATTCTTTCCTCTTACCCTCACCTATCGAAGGGGGAGAGGTCATTTTATAATATGCAACAGATCTCCCAGTAAAAACTGCATCCTTCCGATCAAAAGAGAAATTCGTGACATGACCGTGTAGCCGAAGGTCGCTCCGAAGAAAATCATCAAAAACCAGGTGCCCACTTTTGCAGTGGCACCAAACCATCCTTTGTGTTCCTTGGAGAAAAAGAAATATGCCAGCGTTGTAGCAATACCCAGAAAAATGATGATTCCATCTATGGAAGCCAAATCATTCATGGATGCCTGCATCTGGCTGAAAAGTCTTGCCTGTATAGTGGCGGGTATGGCGACGCCCGCACCCGCTCCGATGATCAGGGCAATGGATATCCGGGAAAGCCAGGTGAATCTCGGAACAAACCGTAGTAACATGAAGATCCCCAGGATGCCGGGTATAATATAAATAAACTCACCCTGTTTGAAAACCGGATTTATCAGCTTGGGTATAAGAGTGGTGTTCACGGAAATCACCAGCACATACCCTACCGATATGCCGACCAAAAGATGCTCGGCCAACTTGTAAAAAGGGTTATCCTTGTACAAGAAGGAAAAGATGCACAGGGTTAGGAAAGTGGCAATTAGAGTACTGAAAGTCATAGTTTTTTTCGTCCGTTGTCCGTCGACCGTCGCAAAAGCTTTATTGTTTGTTCTAGCAGCGGTATGCACCATATGGTGCATACCAGCGGACTGCCGACGACGGTCGGCGGCTTATCTCCTTTCCATGAAGTAGCTTACATTTCCAAAAACGATTAAAAGTACAATCATCAGATGACATACCGACTGCGCATCCATCCCCTTTTGTCCCATTCCCGGCTTATTGATCAGCATCTCGTATTCTGCCGCTCCTTTCAGCCCACCCAATAATCCCACCATTTGACCGGAGGAGAGAAACGGATAGAAGCTGGTAGCCATCACCGCGGTGGCGGCACAAGCAAATTTCTTATGATAGCGGGAAACCGCATAATCCACCCAGGTTACCGGCAGATCGCCATCCGCTACCGAGACGATCAAATCGACATCATCGTAATTTTTTATATTTTTCATCATCGGAGACTGCTCCAAGGGGGTG
>JBDROD010000299.1:0-2227 GCA_043810415.1 Candidatus Zixiibacteriota bacterium
GGTTCAACCCCCTTCGCCCGCTGTTTTTGCGGCGGAAGACACTTAAACAAAATGTAATATCAAACGGATCAGGCAAAGAAAACCTTATAAATAAGGTTGAAGTATTGATGGTGTAATCACTATTTATCTCTAAGGGATTGTAAAAGATGATTATTATCCAAACTACCAGGAGGTTAGGATGATAGATTATTCCAAATCGTTTTCTTTTATGTTCGAGGATAAGGATTGGGCCGGAAAGATATTCTTGGGAGCGGTATTCAACCTGCTTAGCTTGGTTCTGATCGGTATACCATTCGTCTTGGGTTACCTGTTGGAATTGGCCAAGAATGTAAGCCAGGGAAAGGAAGTCCCCCTTCCCCAGTGGGATAAATTAGGGGACAAATTCGTACGGGGGCTGGTCTTTATGGTAATTATCATTATATATAGCATCCCGGCAGCCAT
This sequence comes from Candidatus Zixiibacteriota bacterium, assembly GCA_043810415.1. Lineage (GTDB taxonomy): Bacteria > Zixibacteria > MSB-5A5 > MSB-5A5 > SM1-73 > CAIVRH01. The sequence goes on from JBDROD010000299.1 coordinate 442, forward strand.
ATTGTACAGACTTCCCTGTACCGGAAAATGCCTGGGACCGCTGTATTCCTTGGCTTTGCTTTTCGTTTTACCCTGGATTACTCTCCGTTATGCATCCAGCGGCAAATTCGAGGAGGTTTTCCGTTTCAAGGAGATGTTTCAATACGTTCAGAAGAATATAAACAGTCTAATCATCGTAGTTTTGCTCAGCATAGCTTTAGGCCTATTAGCTCTTTTCGGGATATTGGCTCTGGTGGTAGGAATATTCTTCACCACCTTCTGGGCAGATTTGGCTATTTGCTACCTCTACGGGAAAGTATATAGCGAAGGGAAAGATGAAAAGGGAGATATTCCCGATTCAACTTCAGGACCCCCGCCCTCTGTCCCATAACCGAGAGTATGCACATTATCCCGGTAAACTGGCCGAATTGTTGGCACGGTGGGCAGAGAGAATGGGGGAGAAGACTTTTCATTTAATAAAGTTCCACTGGCTGGGAATAATAAATTTCCATTTGGGTTTGTTCATCGGCGGTGCACTGCTGGCTCCCGGTTTTCAGTATCTGGATCAGGGATCGGTTTCGAAAATCATCTATGGTTTCTTTGGTCTTTTTTGCCATCAGAAAGAATCCCGTTGTTTTTTCCTTTTGGATCACCCGGTGGCAATCTGTGCCCGTTGTCTTTCGTTTTATTCCTCATGTCTGGTGTTCGGTATTTGGATGAGCTTAAGAAAATTGAAACCGATAGACTTAAAGTTGACGATCTTATTGTTTGTTCCAGCCATCGGGGATGTGTTACTGCAGATTCTCCTTATAAAAGAAAGCACTAACCTTTTAAGAACGACTACCGGTACCCTTATGGGGTTGACTTTCGCGGGTTATCTGATACCTCGCGCCCAACAGAGTATGTGTTTTTTGATCCAAGAAGATACCAAGGTTTTAAATGAGTGATAGGGCCAAATTAAGCATAAGCGAGGTTTATTCTGCACCCTCGGTTTTATAGGGTTTTGGATGAATTTGAGTTTTTTTGCAACATTATCGCTACTGGATTAGTAATAGAAATAGGGGGAATGTTAAACATAAGGGGGTTAACACTAATTAGAAGGGAGGATTCTATGAGAAATCTATTGATCCGGTTGGGGATCTTACCAGTCCTGTTTCTGATAATCTTAGCTCATCCGAGCAAAGCAGAAAATACAGGGGAGGTGAAGAAGAATGTGTATACCGATGCTAAATTTGGGTTCCAGCTTACCGGGTTGGACAACTGGAAGATGAAATCCGAAAAGGAACCATCCCTATTACGCCTAGTCATGACCCAGAAGAATTACAAAGCCAGCAATATTCCGGGTTCCACTCAATACACTACTTCCATTCCTACGATAATCATCCTAGCGGACACAACCTCTCTTACATTGAAACAGGTGGAGCAGAATTTATTCGAGCAGAAGGGTAATATGGCAAATAGAAACGAATTCTTAATGAAGTTGGATTTGATCGCCAATTCTGAATACTTAGAAATCCACGATATCACGGTAGACAGCATCCCAGCCCGGGATTACACTTTAAAGCAATTATACAAAAGAACCGGCGAGGACATACGGGTGCACGATTCGATGTACGGCAGTTCGGTGATCATTCAGGATTTTCTGGCAGGACACGTGGTGTTGTTCAAGAAGGATAGAAATATTTATGTGGTTCAGTTTTCCTGCGAACGGGAGTTTTTCTATCCAACCAATGTGGAATTTCAAAAAATACTTGCTTCTTGGAAATTCTCCACCCAGCCGTAAGGAAAAAACTTAATTTTTGGTCTC
>JBDROD010000300.1:0-2659 GCA_043810415.1 Candidatus Zixiibacteriota bacterium
GCATTATTTGGTATTATTCAAGGTGGTACATATCCGGAGCTCAGGAAAAAATCAGCTGAGGGACTGGTTGAATTGGATTTCCCGGGATATGCAGTGGGAGGACTTTCCTTAGGAGAGCCGAAGAGCAATACCATGGAGATGGTGGGATTGTCCCTTTCGTTCGTTCCAGAAGATAAACCCAGGTATCTGATGGGAGTGGGAACACCAGAGGACATAGTAGATGCCGTTGAGCGAGGTATCGACATGTTCGACTGCGTGCTCCCTACCAGGAATGCGAGAAATGCAAGCCTGTTCACCAGATACGGCAAGCTGATCATAAAGAACTCGGAATATTCGGACGACTTTTCACCGGTCGATCGGGATTGTAACTGTTCCACCTGTCGGAATTACAGCCGGGCATATCTCAGGCATCTATTTAATACCGGAGAGATCAGCGCCTTACGACTTGCCACCATTCACAGTCTTTATTTCTATATGGAGTTGATGAGAAACGCCAGAGAGGCTATATTAGCCGATAATTATTTGGAATGGAAAAAGGATTTTTTGGAAAAGTATCAGACTAACGATAAGGAGAAAAATCAACAAGAAAAAAATCAAACAGGAGAGAAAGATGAGTAATTTCAAAAGCAATAGACAGAATCTAATGAAAATGGCGTTCACTTTTGTGTTATTTCTAATTTCGGGAGGGATAATGGTCGAAACCGTTTATGCTATGGGACAAAGCGGAGGAGGAGGTGGGCAGAGTGGAGGGTTGACTGCGTTTTTACCTTTGATTTTGATAGTGGTCGTATTTTACTTCCTCTTAATCCGACCACAGCAAAAAAAGCAGAAGGAACATAAGAATATGGTTACCTCTTTGCGCAAAGGCGACAAAGTGGTCACCAGCAGCGGGATTTTTGGAACCATAGTGGGCATGGACGATCAGGAGAACAAGGTGGTCTTAAAAATAGCAGAAAACGTCAAAGTTGAGTTTTTGAAAAGCTCCATTGCGGGAAGAATGGGAAGCGAAGAGTAAAATATACAGAATACAGATTGTAAAATGCAAAGTGCAAATTGAAAAATAATTTTTAGTTGAGCTATATTGAGATTTGATTACCGGAAATTTAAGAGAAATCGAGATGGTGGTTATGCCCATAAGAAAATACGGTGATCCGGTTCTGCGAAAGAGAGCCAAAGAAGTTGATCGGGTGACTGATAGAATCAGGAAGATAGGATTGCAGATGCTTCAGACCCTGAGGGAAGCTGGCGGGATGGGTTTGGCAGCCAACCAAGTGGGGGAAGAGCTTAGGATAATCGTCGTAGATCCCTCCCATTTTCAGGCGGAGAGCGCTCCCTTGATAATCATCAATCCGGTAGTAGAGAAATCGAGCGGGGAACAGGTAGAAGAGGAAGGGTGCTTGTCCATTCCCGGCACGTACGCAGACGTCCAGCGTCCACTGGAGATGACGGTTAAGGGTATCGATGCGGATGAGAAGGAAATAGTGGTAGAAGCCAGGGGGGTTTTAAGCCGCGTGCTGGCGCACGAGATCGACCACCTAAACGGGATCCTTTTTATCGATCATCTCAGCTCCATCAAGAGAAGCCTTCTTTCCAGAAAATTAAGGAAGATCTCTACCGGTTAAGTTCCACCGAAACGTGATCTGAAAAATTATGAGAATCGTATTTATGGGGACTCCCCGGTTTGCCCTTCCCAGCTTGAATGAATTGACCCGGAGCCGGCATCAGATTGTGGGGGTGATAACCGTCCCGGATAAACCGCAGGGGAGAGGGCAAAAACTGGCTGAGTCTCCGGTCAAGACGTTTGCCCGGGAACATGGATTGAAGATTCTCACCCCGGAGAATCTTAAAGACGAAGAATTTATCGGGGAGCTGAAGGGATTAAATCCGGATGCCATATTGGTGGTGGCTTTTCGAATTCTGCCGGAGGAGGTTTTTACCTTACCTCCGCTCGGGACTGTAAATCTACACGCTTCCCTCTTGCCTAAATATCGCGGAGCAGCACCGATTAACTGGGCGATAATCAACGGCGAGACAAAGACCGGACTGACCACCTTCTACATCAGAAAAAAAGTCGATACCGGAGATGTAATCCTGCAAAAGGAGATCGATATAGGTCCGGACGAAACCTTTGGTGAGCTGCACGACCGGATGGCGGAACTCGGCTCCCAGATGCTGTTGGAAACCATTGATCTGATAGAAGGGGGTGAGGTGAAGCTCATCCGGCAGGACGATACTTTGGCCACAAAAGCTCCCAAGATCACGCCGGAACACTGCAGGATCGACTGGTCAGATAAAGCATCCGAGATAAAAAATCTCATTCGAGGCCTATCTCCCTCCCCGGGCGCATTCACCTTGCTCCGAGGGAAAATCCTGAAGATCTATAAATCAGAGGTTAGCGGAGCGACGAAATATATAGACAGCTTTGGAGAAATCGTCGATTCTGATAACCCAAAGGAAATCTGGGTAAAAACCGGATGCGGTCTCTTGAGTTTATTGGAAGTTCAACCGGAAGGAAAAAAGAGGATGAGCGGGGAGGAATTCATCCGAGGTTATCGGATGATAGCCGGTGAAAAGTTCAATTAATGGTATATGCATGGATACCGGCAACTTTTGCTTGCCGGTTTTGTACAATTGACTGGGTAAACTTGAGGCTTTAGTT